>CAXBDO010000115.1:0-7280 GCA_963974165.1 uncultured Aequorivita sp. | reverse complement strand
ACCACATCGGTTATGGTGAGGGTTTCTTTTTTTACCTGCTTCAAAATAGCCTGCATTCCCGTTCGCGGATTGCTGTTAATTACCTTCAAACCATAATGCGCAAGGATTCTATTTTCACCTGTAATGGGAACTATATCTGCCGCAATTGCTGTGGCAACCAAATCTAAATAAAGCAGTAAATCTTCAATCTGCAAGCCCCTTTTTTCAGCCAATGCTTGAATCAATTTAAACCCAACACCACAACCGCAAAGTTCTTTATATGGATATTCGCAATCTTCACGTTTTGGATCGAGCACAGCCACCGCATTTGGAATTTCTTTCCCCGGACGGTGGTGATCGCAAATAATGAAATCGATGTTTTTTTCGGAAGCGTAGGCAACTTTTTCGATGGCTTTGATGCCACAATCTAAAGCAATAATCAGTGAAAAATCATTGTCTTCTGCAAAGTCGATTCCTTTATACGAAACGCCGTAGCCCTCGTCGTACCTATCAGGAATATAGGTTGAAACATTTGGATAATAGCTTTTTAAATAGGATGAGAGTAGGGCAACGCTGGTGGTGCCATCTACATCATAATCGCCGTAAACTAAAATATTTTCTTGATTTTCTATGGCTTTTTGAATGCGCAAAACCGCCTTATCCATGTCTTTCATCAGATACGGATCGTGCAGATTTTCTAAACTGGGACGGAAAAATTTTTCGGCTTCCTCAAAAGTTTCAACCCCGCGCTGCACCAAAAGTGATGCAATTATTGGTTCCACTTTCAAGGCCTTTGAAAGTGAATTAACGGTATCGGGATTGGGTTTTGGTTTTAAAGTCCAGCGCATAATTCTATAAAAAATTCAAAATATAAGTTTCAAATTCCAACTTTGGAATAAGTTGAATTAAATTAAAAGGAGAGCCGTAAAATTACAAAATTTCGCGAAGCGAGTTGCCATTTCCCTTCGTTGAAAATTTACTATTTTGTTCGAATAATTATCGCCTCGGGCGAATTGACTGAAAAGCAATCGCAGCTAAACCTTTCCTCGGCCTAAAGTGGCGTTTATTTTCTGAAAACTTCTAAAGTATGTTTCGATTGCTGAAGAATTAAGTATTTCTTTGGTATTTGGAGGTTTTGATTTGGAATTTGCGAATTGCATTTTGTACTTTCGGATTTCAAACGAATTTAAGCTATGCCATTAGTTACCCCGCTTTCCCCAAACCACGACGCCGATACAAAACAATTGGCCGAATTTTTCAACGAAACGCTTGGCTTTTGCCCAAACAGTGTACTCACCATGCAGCACCGTCCTGCAATCAGCAAAGCGTTTATCAACCTCAATAAAGCCGTAATGGCGAATGAAGGGCGCGTAACTTCAGCTTTAAAAAGAATGATTGCTTGGGTAAGTAGTAACGCAACTGGTTGTCGTTATTGCCAAGCACACGCCATTCGCGCTGCCGAACGCTACGGTGCGGAGCAGGAGCAATTGGATAATATTTGGGAATACAGAACCCATCCCGCTTTTTCGAAAGCTGAGCGGGCTGCGCTCGACTTTTCTTTGGCGGCCAGCCAAGTGCCTAATGCGGTGAATGACGAAATAAAACAAGAACTTTACAAATACTGGAACGAAGGTGAAATTGTTGAAATGCTCGGCGTTATTTCACTATTTGGCTATTTAAACCGATGGAACGATTCTATGGGAACTTCAATTGAAGATGGCGCAGTAGAAAGTGGAGAGCAATATCTTGGGAAGCATGGGTGGAATAAAGGGAAGCATGTATAAAGGGACAATTTTTTATTCTTCACAAAATGTCCCTAAAGTATTCTCATAAATCACTGGCAATCAATTTTTTAAAAATTAAAGCATATGAAATATTAAATTAACTAACTGATTGTCAATAATTTGCATTGATTTTAATTTGTCCTCTTTTTTAGGTTTATTCATTTATAATTTAGAAGCTTCATAGAAATTGTCACAAAAATAATCTTTGTCACAGTCTCTTAATATATTAATACTTTAATTAGCATTAATAATGAAGTTTGAGATAAACATATTGCCTAATTTAAAAGGGAAGCATCTGTATAAATCAATTAAATTGATTTCGTTCTGGGTAATCCCATTCTAATTATTTCAGCAGTATTACTAATAATATTATTTAATGATGAGCTTGTTAAAGTTATAAAAGCTATCTAGTATGTCGATCTTTTCAGTGGAACTGGTGGTTCATTAATAGACTTAATCATTTCTTCCCAGAAACAACAACAACAATTTCCCCCTTTGGCGGTTTGTTTTCAAAATGCTTTAAAACTTCTTCGGCAGTGCCGCGAACAGTTTCTTCGTGTAGTTTTGTGATTTCACGCGA
The DNA here is from genome assembly GCA_963974165.1 of uncultured Aequorivita sp. Taxonomy (GTDB): domain Bacteria; phylum Bacteroidota; class Bacteroidia; order Flavobacteriales; family Flavobacteriaceae; genus Aequorivita. Next base: position 4,937 of record CAXBDO010000115.1, on the reverse strand, counting down.
AACGGAAACTTGTCTATCGGCACCAAAATATTCCACAAATTGCGATAGTGTTTTCAGCAATTTGTGTGGCGATTCATAAAAAATAATGGTTCGGGTTTCTTCGGCTAAAAGCTCGAAACGAGTCTGTCTGCCTTTTTTCACGGGAAGAAATCCTTCAAAAACAAATTTATCATTCGGAAAACCGCTGTTAACCAAAGCTGGAACAAAAGCGGTGGCGCCGGGAAGACAGTCTACTTCAATACCCGCTTCCACACAGGCACGGGTAAGTAAAAACCCAGGGTCGCTTATAGCCGGAGTGCCGGCATCGCTAATGAGCGCAATTGTTTCGCCATTATGTATTCGCTTAACAATACCTTCAACAGTTTTGTGCTCATTGTGCATATGGTGCGAATGCATTTGGGTGCCAATTTCAAAATGCTTTAAAAGTTTTCCGCTGTTGCGGGTGTCTTCGGCAAGGATTAAATCTACTTCCTTCAGCACTTCAACCGCGCGAAAGGTCATGTCTTTTAAATTGCCAATTGGTGTGGGTACCAAGTAAAGTTTTCCCGTCATAATGTTGGGCGTACCGTTTTTCCGAAGAAATATGAAACCAATAAAAATAGGATGCCCAATAAAGGAAGCGTCATTCCCGGATCGCCTATTCTATAAAGCGCAAGGCAAGCCAGAACCAAATCAAAAAACAAACCGGCATAGGCCCATTCCATTACCCATCTGGGTTTTCTTAGCAGTATAAATGCGATAGCTGAAATCTTCGCAATTGCCATAGGAATTACCAAATACGAAGGATATTGATAATCTTGGTAAGTGCCTTCAATTACCGCGGTATCGGTTAAATACGTAAAGGCGGAATATAGAAATAAGGCACTAAGAAGTCCGGTAGCTATCCAGTAGATTATTTTTTGGGCAGACATTAAATGTAGATTTAGTTGAAACGTTTTTCTATAATATTCATAAAGCGTTCAGAGTATTCCTCTTTGTTAAGCCAATAGTTGTAATCTGGCTTTACTTTTCCTTTTATAAATTCTTGGGCCTCACTAAATGTGTCCATAGTATTAATTTGTGAAAGCACACGGGTGTAATCTTCTACCTGCCCTTCAAATAGGTGCTTTATAAAGGCCAAACGATCGTTAAGCCCAATATTTAGACCTTGGTTCAATGAATCGTTCAACGATTTGGCGCGCGATTCGGTCATGGTTTTACTGGCTTTTTCACCTTCAATCGCTTTTGGGAATAAGGTTGAAGATTTCCTTTCAAATTCTGGCATTTGCTGGTAGTTTGACGCAAATTCTTCCAAGTCGTTTTTCACATATTTAACGGCAGGTTTTTCTTCAACTTTTAGAGGGGCAGCTTCCTGGTTTTTCGGCATCATTTCCTCCAAAAGTTCATCGATGCGCTCGCTCTCTTCGGGCATTTGTGCAACAATGTCTTTTATTTTTTCCATTAATGGCTCAATAAGATCTTCCTTGTGTTCTGGCTGGGGTACGGGTTCTGGCTCTGTAAACCAGTTTTCCTCGCGAAAACTTTTTGAATCTAAAGACGCCTCAATTGCTTCTTCGGGCCTATCTTCCAGTTGATTTTCAAGATACTCAAGTACCGCCAATTTTTCGTATAGCTCGCCCACCAAGCCCTTTACATATGCGGTTTTAAACGTTTTTTCTTCTTCAATTAGTTGCTTTGCCAGCAGGGCTACCTGCTCGCGGACTTTCTTCTTCATATCTTTTCAAATTAAACTGATTTTCTATTTTGTTTTTATAAATTTACGCATCCTAAATGTAAACGTCAACTATTTTTATTTTCACGCCTTAAACCCTTGTTTTACAGTGGTTTCGAATAGACTTGAGGTTGTGCTTGCAAGAGGAAAAATTTTAGTGCCAATGTTTCGCGTAAATTTAAACTATGTTTCTTGAAAATACCGTAAATCAGAAAGAACAATTTGGTTGGATTGAAGTAATCTGCGGTTCCATGTTTTCAGGAAAGACCGAAGAGCTAATCCGCAGGCTAAAGCGCGCCCAATTTGCGCGCCAAAAAGTGGAGATTTTTACCCCTTCCATAGATACCCGTTATGCCGAAGATGCCGTAACCAGTCACGATAGCAACCAAATTAGATCGACCCCCGTACCTGCTGCGGCCAATATTCCCATTTTGGCAGATAATTGCGATGTTGTGGGTATAGATGAAGCTCAATTTTTTGACGATGAAATTGTAAAAGTCTGTAACGACCTTGCTAACCGTGGTGTTAGGGTCATCGTTGCCGGGCTCGATATGGACTATAAAGGAAATCCGTTTGGTCCCATGCCCGCTTTAATGGCTACTGCCGAATATGTTACTAAAGTTCATGCGGTTTGCACCCGAACCGGAAATCTTGCCAATTATAGCTACAGAAAAGCCAAAAGTGAATCGCTTGTGCTTCTGGGCGAAACCGAAGAATACGAGCCCTTGAGCCGAGCCGCATTTTATAAGGCCCAACTTCGGGATAAGGTAGTGAAGCTTGAAGTAAAAGACGCCCAAGAACTAAAAGAATAAATATTCCGGAGCAACCGGAAAATAAGTTATTATGCCCAAAGCCACCGAAACTGTACTCGAGATTGATTTAAACGCCCTCGACCATAATTATAACTTCCTTAAATCGCGACTTAATCCAGAAACAAAAATACTTGCCGTGGTTAAGGCTTTTGCCTACGGAAGTGATTCGGTAACGGTTTCAAAAGAGCTTGCGGCATTGGGGGTAAATTATTTTGCAGTGGCATATTCAAACGAAGGGGAGACCTTAAGGGATGCTTCCATAGAAACCCCCATTTTGGTGCTTCACACTTTACCAGCCAATTTTGAAACTATTGTAAACCGCTGCTTGGAACCAAGTATCTATTCGCGTAAAACCTTAAAGGAGTTTATAGATTTCGCCCAAAGTAAAAGTCAGCGTAATTATCCAATTCACCTAAAATTTAATACCGGTTTAAATCGCCTCGGTTTTAATGAGGAAGATATTCCGTTTATTGCGGAAACCCTTTTAAAAACCAAAAGCGTAAAAGTAAAATCTATCTTTTCGCATTTTGCCGCGAGTGAAGACATAAAATTGAAGGATTTCACCCTTTCACAAATTGAAGAATTTAAAAGTATTTCAGAATCCTTAACAGCCAAGCTCGGTTACAGACCCCTATTGCATTGTGCAAATACGTCCGGGATTCTAAATTTTCCGGAGGCCCATTTTATGGTGCGTTCAGGAATTGGTCTTTATGGCTTCGGAAATGATCCTGAAATAAACAAGCATTTAAAACCCGTGGCTACTTTAAAAACGGTGATTTCACAAATCCACGAAATTGCTCCAGACGAAAGTGTTGGTTATAACCGCGGATTTATTGCTGAAAATTCTACTAGATCTGCTACCCTTCCAATTGGCCATGCTGATGGTATACCTCGCTCATACGGAAAAGGCAAAGGCTGGGTAACCATAGCAGGCAAAAAAGCCCATATTTTAGGCAACGTTTGTATGGACATGATTATGGTAGATGTTACAAACATTAACTGCGAGGAAGGCGACGAGGCAATAGTCTTTGGCCCCTCGGCTACTGCCGATGAATTATCGGCCGCAATTAATTCTATTTCCTATGAATTAATCACCGCCGTTTCGCAAAGGGTAAAAAGGGTTATTTGTAGGAATTAACCCAATTTAGTACGAATTGTTTAATAAATGATTTGTTTTTGAGTAAATTAGCTGTTATTAACCTTAAAAACTAACCAAATGTTAAAAGAATTTAAAGATTTCATTATGACCGGCAATGTTGTAGACCTTGCCGTTGCTGTAATTCTTGCAGGAGCCGTAGGCCTTGTGGTTACTGGATTCACCAATGATATGATTATGCCCATAGTGGGTCATTTTACGGGTGGGGTAGATTTTGCCGATCTAAAATATGTATTGGATCCTGCCGTAATTGGTCCGGACGGCGCAGTTGTTGAACCAGAAAATGCGGTTATGTGGGGTAGATGGATCAATTCCATCATTAACCTAATTATCGTTGGGTTTGTATTGTTCCTTATCGTGAAGGCTTACGGAAAAGTTAGAGCTAAAAAAGAAGCGGCTCCAGCACCAGATCCGGGACCATCAGAAAAAGATATCTTGATGGAAATTCGTGACGAACTTAGAAAAAAATAAAATTCAGCCACCGCTGCATTACATATTCTAATCTTAAACCCTCTTTCGTTTCTAGCGGAAGAGGGTTCTTCTTTTCAGTAAATCTTGAAAAATTAATTAATTGGGAAAAATTTACTGCACTCCCTTTGTGACCTTTGCAAAAATCTTTGCGACATTTGCAACTAATTAATCGAATTCAGAATATATGAAATTAGCCCTAGTTGGCGCCACCGGAATGGTGGGCGAGGTGATGTTGAAAGTATTGGCAGAACGCAATTTTGCCATAGACGAACTATTGTTGGTAGCTTCGGAAAGATCTGTAGGTAATGAAATAGTTTTCAAAAATAAAACATACAATGTAATAGGTTTGGAAGCTGCGGTAGCCGCAAAACCGGACATTGCAATATTCTCTGCCGGTGGAGGCACTTCATTGGACTGGGCACCAAAATTTGCTGAAGTAGGTACAACCGTAATCGATAATTCGTCTGCCTGGCGGATGGAACCCGATAAAAAATTGATAGTGCCCGAAATTAATGCGCACTTATTGACCAAGGAAGATAAAATAATTGCCAACCCCAATTGTTCAACCATTCAATTGGTAATGGCTTTGGCACCACTTCACAAAAAGTATAAAATGAAACGGGTTGTAATTTCTACCTATCAATCCGTTTCGGGTACAGGATTAAAGGCGGTAAAACAAATGGAGAATGAAATGGCGGGTATATCAGCCGAAATGGCCTATCCATATCCAATTCATAGAAACGCCTTGCCACATTGCGATGTTTTTGAAGATAATGGTTACACTAAG
>CAXBDO010000114.1:0-7296 GCA_963974165.1 uncultured Aequorivita sp. | reverse complement strand
TATTGAAATATACGGTCCAGAATCTTCGGGTAAAACTACACTTACACTTCACGCCATGGCTGAGGCGCAAAAAAGAGGAGGCATTGCCGCCTTTATTGATGCAGAACACGCCTTTGATCGTGGCTACGCCCAAAAACTTGGCGTAGATGTTGAAAATTTAATTATCTCACAACCCGACAATGGCGAGCAAGCATTGGAAATTGCAGACAATTTAATTAGAAGTGGCGCGATAGACATAGTAGTAATTGACTCCGTAGCAGCCTTAACGCCCAAAAGTGAAATTGAGGGCGAAATGGGTGATAGCAAAATGGGGCTTCACGCACGTTTAATGAGCCAGGCACTTAGAAAGCTAACGGGCTCAATTAGCAAAACAAAATGTACGGTAATCTTCATTAACCAATTGCGAGAAAAAATTGGAGTAATGTTCGGGAACCCAGAAACTACAACTGGTGGAAATGCTCTAAAATTCTACGCTTCCGTGCGTTTGGATATTCGCCGTTCTACCCAGATAAAAGATACAGACAGCAATGCTACAGGTAACAAGACCCGTGTTAAGGTTGTAAAGAACAAAGTGGCACCTCCTTTCAAACAAGTAGAATTCGATATTATGTACGGCGAAGGAATCTCCAAAGTTGGCGAAATTATAGACTTGGGGGTTGATTTTGAAATCATAAAAAAAGCAGGCTCTTGGTTTAGCTACGACGAAACCAAACTTGGGCAGGGTCGCGATGCTGTTAAGGCACTTCTATTGGACAATCCGGAACTTATGGAAGAACTGGAAAAGAAAATTAAGGACGCTATAGCCGCAATAAATCAATAATTTTTCAGCGAACCACGCAACCCTTTTGATACTGTGGTATCTACAAAATGTAGGAACCTTGATTAGTACGGTTGCCCTCTAAATAAGAGGTATTTACAACGGAACGATAACTCACGGTACCGCATTTGACGTTAGACGAGCTCATAAAACAATGCAAAAAGCAGAATGCAACGGCGCAGGGCGAATTGTACAGCAAGTACAACAGGGTTCTTTTTGCCATTTGTCTTCGCTATTCGCCTAATTATACAGAGGCCGAAGATAATTTGCAGGACGCTTTTATAACCATTTTTAAAAAAGTGGAGCAGTATAATGGCAAAGGTTCTTTTGAAGGATGGATGAAACGGGTAACCGTAAATACCGTACTTCAAAAATACCGAAAACAGCGCACCTTCGAGATAGTTGATGAAGGCCAGATTGAAGATGAAGCCGAGGTAGAAATTGAAAGCGAAGAAATTCCGTTGGATTTTCTGCTGAAGATCGTGCAGGAGCTGCCGGATAGATACAGATTGGTTTTTAGTATGTATGTAATGGATGGCTATCAACACAAAGAAATAGCAGAGATGTTAGGAATCAGCGATGGCACGTCTAAATCTAACCTGGCCCGCGCCAGAATGATTTTGAAAAATAAGATTGAAGACTATAATGCTAAAAATTTATAACACTTAAGGCATTGTATGATTGTTTAGATTGAGAAGGAAAACCCCTTGCTTTAGGGTTTGGGGTTTTTTTAAAAAATGAAGCTTAGTGAATAAGACCTCTGTCTTTGCAGAGAAATTATGAAAGAAAAGAAAAACATAGACAACATTTTTAACGAAGGTTTCAAGAATATTGAAGCCACTCCTTCGCCGCGCGTTTGGGAAAACATCCAAGCGTCGTTGAATGAGGAGAAAAAAGATCGTAAAGTTATTCCATTATGGATTAAACTTGGCGGTGTTGCTGCGTTGATTGCTCTTATGTTAACAGTAGGTAATTCACTTTATAACTCTTCAACTAATATTGCCCCTTCAATTACCGATGAAAATAAAGAGCAAATTGAAAATCAATTTAAGGAAAATAATTCTGAAATTGAAGATATAGACAATGCTTCGCAAATAGCTTCGGAAGAAACAACTATTGAAAACGATGCTACGGAAACGGAAAATACTTCAACAGCTAATATTTCAGAAAGTAAAGCTGATGCAAAATCTGTTTTAAAAACTGCTACTGAAAAATCAAAGCAAACCGGAATTGCTTCCAACGATTCAAATGAAAAGGCTTCAAAAATTAATAAGAATTCGAATAAGAATTTTATTGAGAATAATATAAACACTTCAGAGGAAGGCGTTGCCAATTCAAAAGGTGTTTCTGAAAAAACAAATTCTACTCAAATTACTGATAAATCAAGCGAGCGTTTTGTTGATGGAAACACTTCAAATACAAATTCAAACAAAGATGCATTAGCGGAACAGGGAAATTCCAAAAAGGAAAATCCAGAAGAAAATCTCGTTAAAACTGAAGCTGAAATTGCAAAGGAAAATAAAAATAAAAAGTCCATATTTGAGGCAATCGCAGAAAAGGACGAAGAAATAATTTCTGAAAAGAAAGCGAACCAAAAACCCGAACGCCGCTGGAATATTGCGCCAAATGTAGCGCCAGTTTATTATAGCAGCCTCGGTAACGGCTCATCGATAGACCCAACTTTTGGCGACAATCCACAAGATGGAGATATTAATATGAGTTATGGGGTGCAAGTTAGTTATGCTTTAAGCAGCCGCTTAAGTGTTCGTGCCGGTATAAATAATGTTGATCTTAGTTATAGCACCGCAGGTATAGATGTAGGAACTGGGCCGGTAGCCTTGGCACTTAACTCCATAGATTACGGCGGAAGGCAAATAGTGTTAACAGCGGTTGACAAAGGTGCATTGGCGCAAGCAGCACCCTCCAATGGTTTTGGCGATATTATGCCAAAATCTACCCAAGGCGATGCTAGGTTAATTCAAAATATTAATTATTATGAAGTGCCAGTAGAGCTTAAATACGCTGTTCTGGATAGTAAATTTGGCATTAATGTTATTGGGGGCTTGAGTACGCTGTTCTTGGGAAATAACGAAATATCTGTAAAAGCCGATAATTTTAATAGCGTTTTAGGCGAGGCCAATAACCTTTCTACGGTTAGCTTTTCAACAAATGTTGGGCTGGGCGTAGATTACAAGCTGTCTAAAAAATTTACATTTAATATTGAACCTATGTTTAAATACCAATTAAACCCATATACCGATTCAGCTGTAGACTTTAAGCCGTACTACTTAGGAGTTTACAGTGGTTTTAGTTTTAAATTTTAGGTTAGTTTTTAGTTGAACTTGTTTGATATACTTCAAACAGAATGATTGAGAGGAAAAACCGTTCTGCGCCATAGGACGGTTTTTTTATTGCTGCAAAGTCAGATATCTTCTATTAATAAAACTGCCGAAAATATTTAAACGGTTGGCTTCAGCAATTCGTTCAAAATTACTTCTCGCGTTTCTTTTTTTAATTCCTTTCTGTTTTCCAACGTTAAATGTGCCGTAGGAATAAGATTGTGGATCTTCACCCGCATTTTCCCCGGCCCGCCCTTAAAGAAGAAATAAGGAAAGCGTTTTTTATTGTCGTGAAAAGTCATGGGCGCAATGGGAATTTTATGTTCTATCGATAGTCTAAAAGCGCCGTCCTTAAATTCGTCCAAGATAATATCATAATCATTGGGCACGCCGCCTTCGGGAAAAATGCAAACACTCAACCCTTCGTTCAACCTAATTTCAGCCCTTCTAAAAGCTTCTACACGGCTTTTTGTATTGCCGCGATCTACCAAGATACAGGTGCGTTTATAGATATATCCAAAAAGCGGAATCTTGGCCAATTCTTTCTTTCCCACAAAAACAAATGGATTTTTGGTGGCGTAAAACATCAGCATTATATCTGTCATTGAAGTATGGTTGGCAACAAACATATAGCTCTTGCCTTTTTCATACTGAACGTCCCGTTTTATGATAGGAAAACAACCTATGCCGAATAATATAAGCGCAGACCACGCCCGTGCAACTTTAAAGAAAAATGGGTACCATGAATATTTTAAAATGCTAATAACCAGAAACGGGAACAGCAATATTGTTGTCAGTGCTATTATTAAATAGAACCAGATACGATAAAAGGCCGAAAAAATTTGTTTCATTATTTTCATTGAAGTTCAAAAGTAACGATTTGAAGTATGCAAATAAATCAAATAAAGTACCTTTGCTGAAATTTTTTAATACGATGTCTAGAATACTCACAGGAATACAAAGCACAGGCACTCCACACCTCGGAAATCTGCTGGGCGCAATTATTCCAGCCATTGAAATGGCGAACAACCCAAAAAACGATTCCTTCCTTTTTATTGCAGATATGCATTCGTTAACGCAAATAAAAGATGCTGCAACATTAAGGGCAAACACATATAGTGTGGCGGCAACTTGGTTGGCAATGGGATTGGATATTGATAGTGTAGTTTTCTATCGCCAAAGTGATATACCACAAACGGCCGAGCTTTCGTGGTATTTAAGCTGTTTCTTTCCTTTTCAGCGATTAACGTTGGCACATTCCTTTAAAGATAAAGCGGACAGACTAGAAGACGTAAATGCAGGTCTCTTTTCATACCCAATGCTTATGGCGGCCGATATACTTTTATACGATGCCGAAATAGTTCCCGTAGGGAAAGACCAAATGCAGCATCTTGAAATTACGCGCGATGTAGCCTCCCGTTTCCATGCGCAAATGGGCGAAACATTTGTAATGCCCGCAGGCAAAGTGCAGGAAGGAACTATGTATGTTCCAGGAACTGATGGTTCCAAAATGAGTAAATCTAAAGGAAATTACATCAATATATTTTTGGAAGACAAGCCGCTTCGGAAACAAGTAATGACTATTGAAACAGATAGTACCCCTTTGGAAGAGCCAAAAGATCCAGATACCTGCAATGTGTTTGCCATCTATAAATTACTGGCGTCAACAGCTGAAGTTACGCAAATGCGAAAAAATTACGAAGGTGGAAACTATGGCTATGGCCATGCCAAACAAGCTTTGTTTGAATTGATTGTAAGCAAATTTGCGGAAGAGCGCCGTAGCTATAAATATTATATGGAAAACCTGCCAGAAATTGATGCAGCATTGGCCGCCGGAGCCGAAAAGGCTCGAAAAGTAGCAGATGGGGTGTTAAGTAGGGTTCGGGAAAAAGTTGGCTACTAAACCAATTGAAATAGTTTGCCCGGCAATGGCCGAACTACTCCCTTAAGTTCCATATTCATTAAGATACTTGCGGCTTTATAAGCGGGAATGTTGCATTCCAAAGCTATAATATCTAACAGCTCTTTTTCTTTTTCTTTCAAAAAACTGAAAACTACTTTTTCCTCTTCATCCAACTCCACAAAGAGTTGTGTTTGTTTTGGTTTTTGGTTTGCCTGTAATTCCCAGCCCAACATATAGATTATATCTGCGGCGCTGGTTAACAATTGTGCTTTTTGTTGTTTTATTAAAGTATTGCAACCACGGCTTTGGCTATCGGTAGCGCGTCCTGGAACCGCAAAAACTTCACGGTTGTATGAGTTTGCAATATCGGCCGTAACCAAACTACCGCCTTTTTCGGCAGATTCAATTACAATAGTTGCTTCAGAAAGGCCAGCAATTATACGGTTTCGCTTTAAAAAATTATTTCTATCGAAAGCGTCGCTGCTCCAAAACTCTGTAATAAACCCACCATTTTCCTCAATTTTAGAAATGTATTTTTTGTGATCTTTCGGGTATATTTGATTGAGTCCGTGGGCGAGGCAGGCAATTGTTTGAAGTTTGTTTTCCATAGCGGCCTTATGTGCACAAATATCGACGCCATAGGCAAGGCCAGAAACAATAATGGGGTTTAACGGCGCTAGTTCTTCAATTAAATTCTGGCAAAAAGCGTTGCCATAACTTGTAATTTTTCGGGTGCCTACAATGCTAATTATCTTCTTTCCCGCCAAATCAATATTTCCTCTTTTGAAAAACAAAATGGGGGCATCAATACAGTGCTTTAGGTTTTCGGGATAATTTTTATCCTTGAAATAGCTGAATTCAATATTATTTTCTTCAATAAACTGAAGTTCTTCATCAGCCTGTTCAAGTTGAAATTGCAAATTGATTTCCTTCAGGCGTAAGCTGCCAATACCATTTATCTTGGCGAGGTTGCTCTTTTTCTCATTAAAAATGGCTTCCGCAGAACCCATTTTCCGCAATAATTTTTTGGCTGAAATATCTCCCAGATTTGGTATTCGCTGTAAAGCCAGGGTATAACGAAGTTCGTTTTTAGAAAGCATACTTTGGAAATTAAAGCAGGGGAGATCTTCTAAAAATACGAAAATTTTAAGTTGTTAATAAATTAGCAAAACAAAAATTGGATTGGCTTTAAAAAAGGCTAATTTTGTTTTTATGCAACTTACAACCTACATCGCCGACCTACTTTACCGATACGAATGTGTTATTATACCTGGGTTTGGGGCATTTTTAACCCGCCACAAATCTGCACATATAGACGAAGTTTCAAACACTTTCCATCCGCCTTCAAAAGTTGTTTCGTTCAATAAACAATTGCAGGCTAATGATGGTCTGTTCGCGAACTATGTAGCCTCGGTTGAAAAATGTAGCTACGAAACCGCATTGCAACGCATCCGCAATTTTACTGCACAAGTCTCAAAAGATCTTTCTGAAGGAAAAACTATTTCCTTTAAAAATATTGGCGAATTCTCTTTGAACGATGAAAAATCGCTTCAATTTGAACCGCAAAACCATCAAAATTATAGCACAACCGCCTTCGGACTATCTTCCGTAGTTTCACCAAAAATTAGCCGCGAAGTTTATAAAGAAGAGGTTGCAGCCTTGGAAGAAAAAGCGCCAATTCGCTTTACACCTGAGAGCAGAGAGGCAAAACCCTATCTTAAATATGCCGCAATTGCAGTAATTGCCATTTCAGCAATTGGTTTTGGCAGTCTGAAATTTTACGAAAACCAAGTGCAGCAGTTTAATTATGCCGAACGCGAAAAGGCAAATTCACTGGTAGAAAACCAAATTCAGGAAGCTACATTTGTAATTGAAAATCCGCTGCCGGTGCTTAGCTTACATGTTCCAAAACATGTGGGCAAATTTCATATCGTTGCAGGCGCATACCGCATGGAAGAAAATGCTGAAAAGAAAGTTTCTCAATTGCGCGAGAAGGGTTACTCACCTTTAAAAATGGGCGTAAACCGTTATGGACTTCACCAAGTGCTGTACGCAAGTTTTGACGACAGGCTGGAAGCGCATCGAAAACTTCTGGAAATACAACGTTCAGAAAATGCCGATGCGTGGCTTTTGGTTCAGGAAATTAAGTAGGTTAGTAGTTTTACTGGATTAATTCTTTCCTCTTTTTTCTCTTTTCTTTATTCTGAACTTAGGGTATCTTTGCATAAATTTTTTAA
>CAXBDO010000113.1:0-7314 GCA_963974165.1 uncultured Aequorivita sp. | reverse complement strand
ACCAAATCCTTATCGTAATCTAAGGTCTTTTGTTTTGGGTGAATCATAATAGAACCAAACACCCCACTTTGCTCTTGTAGCATAGTGTGTGAGTGGTACCAATAAGTACCGGATTGGATGATAGGAAATTTATAGGTAAACGTAGTTCCCGGAAGAATAGGCGGTGTAGTTAAATAGGGTACGCCATCCTGGAAATTTGGCAAGATAAGTCCGTGCCAATGTATGGATGTTTCCACATCCATTTTATTTACAACATGGATTACAGCTTGGTCGCCTTCAGTAAATTCAAGCGTGGGGCCAGGAATGCTTCCGTTAACGGTCATTCCCATTACTTCTTTTCCGGTGAAGTTAACCTTTTGCTTTTCAATGGTGAGGGTATATTCCCTGATAGCACCTTCGGCCTTTTCCTGTGAATGGAAAGTTTGAAGAAAAGCTAAATTCAGGAATAATGTTAGTAGAATTTTATATTTCATTTTTAAGTATTTGATTTATATGAATAAATGCTCCATAAAACGGAGGTTTAACCATGAGCTACCTGCCTAAGCAGGTATAAATCAAATTAAAAATGTGTCGTACAGTATATTTAAATCCTGTTGGAGAGGGGGCGGATTATAATCTGCGTAAAGGGTTTTTTCAGAAGAAGGTATTTCAATTTCCTGTAAAACGAAAACTGATATAAAAGTAGCAACAAATTCTTTGTTGAACTTTACGTCAAAAGATGTCTTGGCGAAATCTTCGTCTGTCTGTACTTTGGTTATATGGTTTTTACAACAATCGTCTGCCGTGCTTGATGGGGCCGCATCGCCGCAATCTTTATCATCAACAGCGCCATCCATACCGCAGTACAACTGACTTTCGCCTACGGTTATTTCGGCCATCATTTCCATCCCGCCACAAAAATGTTGCGCATAAGCCAAGCCTGAACTGCTTATAAGCATCAGTAGGGAAAGGAATATGGAAATGGATTTTTTCATCTAAAGGCAAAAGTACAAAAAAAAGCCCTCCGGAAATTCGGAAGGCTTTGTTAAAATCATTTTAGTTCGGCCTCTACCCGGCCACATTTCAACATTTTATCGCCAAAATAAGGGTTTAAAATGTCTTTGCTGCTGCTAATCCACGAAGCACCCTTGTTGTTAAATGCCATTGGACAGTATTGTTTGTAAAGTGTACCAGATTTTAAAGCTCCATTTAGCATTGCTTCCAACGAATTGCTCAAGGTTTCAAAATTTTCGCGCTGTACTTTTATGTCTTGAGAAGTTGAAATACCGGAAGCGGCGTTTTGAATAGCCTCATCAGCATTCATATCTTTTAAAAGTTTTCCAAGTTGCGCTGCTTCAGTAGCAGTTTTGGCAGCGTCTGTATTTACTAAAGCTGCCTCTACTTGCAGATATTGGTTAAAGACTGCTTCAACATTTGGGTCGTTGAATTCTACTTCGGCCTTGGCAATTTCATGTGTTTTTACCTCAGTGTTGTCTACGGTTACAACTTCAGGCTCTGCCTGTTTTGTATTGTCTTTACAGGAAACAACTGCAAACGCTGCAATTGTGAAGAAAATAAGGGATACTTTTTTCATTTTTATGAATTTTTTGAATTGCAAATGTATTAAAAAATCAACGTGATTTATACTTCTGAAAGTAAAATGCAGGCAACAAAATAAGCAGGAATAAAGGCTGAATTAAAAATCTGCGGATGTAGAATAATACAAAATGCCCGCCTGTTTCCTGGGAAGTAAATAGTATAAAACTAAATACCATAAACAGCAGCGCAAAGAGTAGACTGTAAAGGATTAACGACAGTTTTATGATTTCCATATCCTTAAAAACCAACCAAATAATTGCCAATGAAATAATTGTATTCATTAAAAACCGAAGCGCGATGGCCGTCTGCAATGCAAAGACATCTATTTCGGGCAGCGGAAGGCTTTTATAATCCATTTCAAAAAATTGGAGAAGCGGATCGTAAAATAACGAATCTTCAAAAGCGCGGATGAGTACCAGCGCGGCTATAAGGGCACATATGCCCAAAATCTGCAGCGTCTTTTTCATTTGGCCGAATTTGGTTTTAGCATTTTCACCCAAATCATCCACAAAACAAAGACGATTCCGTAGATTATTCCCGGGAATACAACAGAATGTAAAGTGTTTTTATGCTGCGGAAAATTATAGAGGGCAACAACAAGAATTACGATGCGCAATACATTAACAATGTAAATTAAAATTGCGCCGGCCAGCAAAAACGAAATTGTTTTTTTAAAGCTCTCCGCAAAGGCAATTACAAATGCAAAAAAGAGAATTATTACACTAACGGAGTTGCAACCTTCTACTATACTTACCGTGTAACTGTGATTGAACAGCAATAACATTCCCTGCCCTATGGCATCGTGTTTTAGTTCTGCAGCATAACCAAAAGCTTCTAAAAGCCACTTGCTCTGTTGGGCCACAATATGGGTTATAAAATCTGGCGCATAATTACCGGAAGCCGATAATTTTAAATATTGGGCGTACCCAAAACTTAGCAACAAATAGCTTCCCAAAAAAAGCAAGACGAAACGAACAACATTTCTATATTTAATAAAAAGTTCCTTCAAAAATCTATAATTTGTTTATGCCATTTGTAAGCTTTTGAGAATCTTATGGACAATAAATTTTAAATAAACCTATTTAACAAAAATACAGTAATTGTTATTGGTGATTGTAAGCCTTTTAAAATACTTTTGCCGAAGTAATCTAGATCTATTTAAACTATGTCCCTATCCAATTTAAAACCGAATATAACCAACATTTTACAAAACAATAGCGAAAGTGCCGAGAAACGGCTAACGCAAGTTTGTGAATTACTTCAAACCTCCGTAGATTATTATGATTGGGTTGGGTACTACTTCGCCAACGATGCCGAGCAAACCCTTCATTTAAAAGCTTTTGCAGGCGAACCAACAGACCATACCATTATTCCTTTTGGAAAGGGTATTTGTGGGCAAGTGGCCGTAAGCAACCAAAATTTTGTAGTGCCAGACGTTAAGGCACAAAACAATTATATTGCCTGCAGTATTACCGTAAAATCTGAAATAGTTATTCCGTTATTTAAGAATGGAAAAAATATTGGCCAGATCGATATCGACTCGCACGTTTTAGATCCATTTACAGAAGAAGACGAACGCTTTTTGGAATGGGTAAATGTGGAAGTTGCCAAAATTCTATCCCTCTAGTAGAAAGTTGCAGCCATTATGAAATCTTAAAAATGAAAAAAGCTTCTGTTGAAGCTTTTTTTATTTTTAATGGGAGAATTCCCCCATCGAGGTTTAGGGGCCATTACATCCCCGTTCTAATCGCTTCCACAGGATCCAGTTTTGAAGCCGAAATTGCCGGAACTATACCGGCAATTAAGCCAATTGCCGCTGAAATTGCAGTGCCAATAAACATATTCCAAGGAGAGAGTACAAACTCAAAATCGCCCGTAAATTGGGAGGCAATTATAGAAACTATAAAAACCAGAAACAGCCCAATTAATCCGCCAATTATGGCCAGGATTACGGCTTCGAACAAAAATTGAAACAGAATAAATTTATTCTTTGCGCCCAAAGATTTTTGGATTCCAATTAAATTGGTTCGCTCTTTTACGCTCACGAACATAATATTCGCAATTCCGAAGCCCCCTACCAATAATGAAAACCCGCTAATTACCAGGCCAATAATATTCATTGTACCCGTAATTTGGTCTATAACATCTGCAAAGCCCTGTAATTGGTTTACAAAAAAGGTGTCAATATCATCGGGTTTCATACCTCGGGCAGCGCGCATTTTCTGTTTAAGCGTTGCTATAAATTCGGCTTCGTCTATATCCTTTTCGGGTTTTATGATAATAAATGGAAAAGTATTCTGGTTAGAATCTCCAAAAACCCTTCGCACAATATTTACGGGAAGAAACACGGAAGTATCTTTGCTGTCGCCTCCAAAAATGTTGCTTCCCTCCTTTTTAAGAACGCCAATAACAGTAAATTTTCTACCGTACATGCGCAATTTTTTGCCAATTGCCATTGGGGCGGAACCAAAAAGAGCCGCTGTTAGATTCGGCTTCATTAAAAAATCTGCCTTCTGAAAGTTTCAGGGCTTCAATTTCGTAGTATTCATCGGTAACGGCACCAATAGCTACATTATCAACCGATTTGTCATCGCTCTTAATATTTTCGCTGCCAACATTTAGAGTGTAGGAAGCGGCCAATAGGTTAGGAACCGTTTTTTTTAAATATTGGTATTCCTCATAAGTTACATCCGGAAATTGTTGGCGCTTCCACCTTGGAACTTCCGTTGGGCCGAAAGAGTGTTTTCCTAAAAATATAGTGCTGTTATCTAGCCCGCTAATACTTCCCTCAATCTCACGTTTAAGTGAATCTACCGCAGCCAGGACTGCAATTATGGAGAAAATACCGATAGTTACCCCAACTAATGAAAGGAAAGTACGCAGTTTGTTGTTCCGAAGCGCGTTGAGCGCAAAATTGAAACTTTCCTTTAAAACACGCAGATAGATTAGCATTCAGAATTTTCGGTTAACAATTAGCGATTGATGATTTGAGATTTTGATTTCGATTTCGATTTCGATTTCGATTTCGATTTCGATTTCGATTTCGATTTTAAAAAGGGTTGATAAATTTATAAAAAGTAAGACGTTTTCTCTGAACTTATGTTACAAATTTACTAGGCAATTATGTACTTTTGCACCTTAATTTTCAATAATGAACAGTTCCAAAAAGATTACCTCAGCATTAATTTCCGTTTTTAGTAAAGAAGGCCTTGCCCCAATAGTTCAAAAACTTCACGAACAGAACGTGAAAATATACTCTACCGGCGGCACCGAAAAATTTATTAACGACCTTGGAATAGACGTGATTGCGGTAGAAGACATCACAGATTATCCATCAATTTTAGGCGGCCGCGTTAAAACCCTTCACCCAAAAGTTTTTGGCGGTATCTTAAACCGTCGGGATAACGAATGTGATGTTGCCGAAATGGCGCAATATAACATTCCGCAGCTGGATGCCGTAATTGTAGACTTATATCCTTTTGAAAAAACTGTTGCTTCGGGCGCTTCGGAAGCAGATATTATTGAAAAAATAGATATTGGTGGTATTTCATTGATTCGCGCAGCAGCAAAGAATTTTAAGGACACGATTTGCGTTTCTTCGGTAGACGATTACGCCGAATTTTTAGAATTAATTTCAGCAAACAATGGCGAAATTTCATTGAAAGACCGAAAACGTTTTGCCGCAAAATCCTTCAACGTTTCCTCCAATTACGATACGGCAATTTTCAACTATTTCAATACAGAGCAAAAATTGCCCGCATTCAAAATGAGCCAAACCAACGGACAAGAACTTCGCTACGGCGAAAATCCGCACCAAAAAGGTTTTTTCTTCGGAAATTTTGATGAAATGTTCACCAAACTTCACGGGAAGGAATTGAGCTACAACAATCTTTTAGACGTAGATGCGGCTGTAAATTTGATGGCCGAATTTAAAGGGGAAGCACCAACTTTCGCTATTTTAAAACACAACAATGCTTGCGGAATTGCCCAACGCGAGACTGTACAGCAAGCATATATGGCAGCTTTGGCCGGCGATCCAGTTTCAGCCTTTGGCGGAATTTTAATCAGCAATACTGAAATAGACGAAGCCACGGCAAACGAAATTCACGATCTTTTCTGTGAAGTTGTTATTGCACCATCGTTTTCGACAAAAGCTCAGGAAATCTTGGAAGGAAAAAAGAACCGAATTTTATTGGTTCAAAATGATGCCGAATTACCTACCACTACCGTAAGAACCTGTTTAAATGGGGTTTTGGTGCAAGATAAAGACAGCATTACCGATACGGCCGAAATTTTAACGCAGGCAACAAACAATAAACCTAATTCACAGGAGTTAGAAGACCTGTTGTTTGCTTCAAAAATTTGCAAACACACAAAAAGTAACACAATTGTTTTGGCAAAGGGCAAACAACTTTGCGCCAGCGGAACCGGCCAAACAAGCCGCGTAGATGCTTTAAGGCAAGCAATTGACAAAGCAAAAGCCTTTAATTTTGACCTTGATGGCGCCGTTATGGCGAGCGATGCGTTTTTTCCATTTCCAGATTGTGTTGAGATTGCAGACAATGCCGGAATAAGCGCAGTAATCCAGCCCGGAGGTTCCATAAAAGACCAATTGAGCATAGATTATTGCAACGCACATAAAATGGCCATGGTATTTACTGGCACGCGTCATTTTAAGCATTAAATTTTAGTACATTTGTTAAAATAAACTTGACACGTTAACCTTCAATACCACAGATTTAAACTATGGGATTTTTTGACTTCCTGACTGAAGAAATAGCCATCGACTTGGGTACCGCAAACACCCTTATTATCCATAACGACAAAGTAGTTGTAGACGCACCCTCTATCGTTGCGCGCGACCGCACTACCGGAAAAATAATCGCTGTGGGACGCGAGGCTGCAATGATGCAGGGAAAAACCCACGAAAATATTAAAACCATACGCCCGTTGAAAGATGGGGTAATTGCCGATTTTGATGCCAGTGAAAAGATGATAAATATGTTTATCAGCGACATTCCGGCCCTAAAAAAGAAATGGCTTAAACCTTCTTTGCGAATGGTTATCTGTATCCCAAGTGGAATTACCGAAGTAGAAATGCGGGCGGTAAAAGAAAGTGCAGAACGTGTTAATGGAAAAGAAGTTTATCTAATTCACGAACCAATGGCAGCAGCTATTGGTATTGGGGTAGATATTATGCAACCTAAAGGAAATATGGTTGTAGACATAGGAGGTGGAACCACTGAAATTGCCGTAATAGCCCTTGGCGGTATTGTTTGCGATAAATCTATCAAAATTGCGGGAGACGTTTTTACTAATGATATTGTGTATTATATGCGTACCCAACATAACCTTTATGTGGGGGAACGCACTGCTGAAAAAATAAAAATCCAGATTGGTGCTGCCACTGAGGATCTTGAACTGCCACCAGATGAAATGGATGTACAAGGGCGTGATTTGCTTACAGGAAAACCTAAGCAAGTACAAACCTCTTACAGGGAAATTGCAAAGGCCTTAGATAAATCTATTCTTCGTATTGAAGATGCTGTAATGGAGACGCTTTCACAAACACCGCCAGAACTTGCAGCAGATATTTACAATACTGGAATTTATCTTGCAGGGGGTGGATCTATGCTACGCGGATTGGACAAAAGACTTTCACAAAAAACCGATCTTCCTGTTTATATTGCTGAAGACCCTTTACGTGCCGTAGTGCGTGGAACGGGAATTTGCCTT
>CAXBDO010000112.1:0-7442 GCA_963974165.1 uncultured Aequorivita sp. | reverse complement strand
AGAACTCGCCTAATATAGAAATCCTTGATAGAGAAGGTGCCTCTCAATTTTGCGCGATAAATAAGTCGGATAATTAAAAATCCGCTGAGCACAAAAAACATATATACCGCCTCTATGCCGCGATGAAAAATTGGGTGACCGTCAAAATAAGGTAGTCCTTGGTTGGCGGCAAGTTGTGGCAGGTGAAAGAGCAACACAAAGGAAGCTAGAAAAAACCGCAATGGATCTAAATTGGGTAACCTGTTCAATTTTCAGTTTTTACAGTCCAAAAATACATATATTTATTGAATGAATTTTTTAGCGCATATCTATCTCTCCGGCAAGGATGAAAGTATTATAATCGGCAATTTTATTGCAGATGGCATTAAGGGAAAACGCTACCAAAATTACCCCCCACAAATAGCCAAAGGAATTTTACTGCACCGCGCCATAGATACCTTTACAGATGCCCACCCCATTGTTCACCAAAGCACCGCGCGGCTCCATAAAAATTACAGCCATTATAGCGGGGTAATTGTAGATATTTTGTACGATCATTTTCTGGCTAAAAACTGGAGCGAGTATTCAGATGAACCGCTAGACGAATATGTAGAACATTTTTACGATTTATTGCGAAAAAACTTTACCATTCTCCCAGCCCGAATCCAACGTATGATGCCTTATATGATAGCCGATAACTGGCTATTAAGTTATGCCACTATTGAAGGAATTAGCTCCATCTTGGCGCAAATGAATGTGCGCACCAAAGGTGTTTCCAAAATGAATCTTGCCGTTGCAGAATTGGAGGAATTTTATGACGAATTTGAGGCCGAATTCACTACCTTTTTTGCTGAATTAATTCAGTTTTCCAACCAAAAATTACAAGAATTATGAAATATTATTTCACCTGCATGCTGGTGTTGTTCTTAGCTTCCTGCAAAGACAAACCGCAGTCCCAAGCCGAAGTGCCACAGCCAAAAGTTATTGAAAAAGGAGTTATTGCAGATAGCGCAATGGTAGTTTCTGCCCGGCCGGAAGCCTCGCTAATTGGAACCGAAATTTTGAAAATGGGTGGTACTGCCTTCGACGCAATGATAGCCACGCAAATGGCTTTGGCCCTCACCCACCCCAATGCGGGTAATATTGGCGGGGGCGGATTTATGGTTTATAGAACCGAATTTGGCGAAATTGGCTCCTTGGATTTTCGGGAAAAAGCTCCACTGGCTGCAACGCGCGATATGTATTTAGACAAAGACGGCAATTATGTGCCCGAAAAAAGTACCGATGGAGGGTTGGCTGTTGGTGTACCCGGAAGCATTGCCGGCATATTTGCAGTTCACGAAAAGTTCGGTACGCTGCCTATGGAAATCTTGCTGAAACCGGTAATAGATCTTGCCAAAAAAGGCTATATAATTACGCCAAAACAGAAGGCGCGTTTTGAGGAATTTAAAGAGGAATTTGAAAAAATAAATGGCGAACAATCCATTTTTACCGCAAGCTATAAAGATGGCGACACCTTAAAAAATTTTGCTTTGGCCAATACGCTAGCCCGGATTTCAAAAAATGGAAGGGCCGAATTTTATGCAGGCGAAACCGGCAGTAAAATGATAGAATTCCTAAAAAAGAAAGGGGGGATAATCACCCAAAAAGATTTGGATGCCTATGAGGCCGTATGGCGCGAGCCGATGGTTTTTAAGTATAAAGATGTAAAGTTAATTTCCATGGCACCCCCATCAAGCGGTGGCATTTGCCTATCGCAAATTTTACAGATGGTTGAACCTTTTCCGCTAAAAGAATATGGGCACAATTCTGAAAAATACATCCAGGTTTTGGTAGAGGCCGAAAAACGCGCGTATGCTGATAGAAGTGAATATTTGGGCGATCCGGATTATGTGGATATTCCCGTAGATTCACTGCTTTCAAAAACATATCTTTCAAAGAGAATGGCAAATTTTTCAATGGAAAAGGCAACTCCTTCCGAAGAAATTAAACCGGGAAAAATTGGGGTAAAGGAAAGTCTGGAAACAACTCATTATTCCATCGTAGATAAATTCGGAAATGCGGTTTCGGTAACCACAACACTAAATGCTTCCTACGGTTCGAAACTATATATCCCCGAGCTCGGTTTCTTTTTAAATAACGAAATGGACGATTTTAGCGCCAAGCCAGGAACTCCGAATATGTTTGGATTAATGGGCGGCGAAGCCAATGCCATTGCGCCCCAAAAAAGAATGCTTAGTTCCATGACGCCCACCATTGTAGAAAAAGACGGAAAACTGTTAATGGTCCTTGGCACTCCCGGAGGTTCAACCATTATTACCTCAGTACTGCAAACCTTTCTCAATGTATATGAATTTGGTATGCCCATGCAACAGGCCGTCAATGAGCCCCGTTTTCACCATCAATGGATGCCAGATTTAATTTTGTTTGAGGAACAAGGGTTTTCAGCAGAATTGGTGAAAAATCTAGAGAAAAAAGGCTATGCTTCCAGCAACGAAATTATGACCGAAATAGGCAGTGTAGATGCCATTTTAATTCTTCCCAATGGCAAACTGGAAGGAGGCGCAGACCGTCGTGGGGACGATACGGCTGTAGGCTATTGATTTCTGAAATTTTTCACCAAAAATTAACATGGCTAAATGACAGGAGTTCTTTATTTTCGCTTCAATTGAGTACCTTTGCAAGCTATGTCGAAAAATGAGGATTTTATAGAAGTTTTGGGCGCCCGCGTCCACAACTTGAAGAACATTGACGTTCGTATTCCAAGAGAAAAATTAGTAGTAATTACAGGGCTTTCCGGAAGCGGAAAATCCTCTTTGGCGTTTGATACCATTTATGCCGAGGGGCAGCGCCGTTATATTGAAACCTTTTCAGCTTACGCCCGCCAATTTTTGGGAAGTCTGGAACGGCCCGATGTCGATAAAATTGAAGGTCTTTCGCCCGTAATTGCCATAGAACAAAAAACTACCAGTAAGAGTCCGCGTTCTACCGTGGGTACCATTACCGAGATTTACGATTTTCTTCGCCTTTTCTATGCCCGCGCCAGCGACGCATACAGTTTTAATACTGGTGAAAAAATGGTGAGCTATAGCGACCAGCAAATTAAAGAACTCATTCTTGAAGATTTTGCAGACAAAAAAGTAAGCATACTCGCGCCTGTTATTCGCTCCAGAAAAGGGCATTATCGCGAACTTTTTGAACAAATAGCCAAACAAGGCTTTTTAAAGGTTCGGGTTGATGGCGAAGTGCGCGACATTGTAAAGGGAATGAAAGTAGACCGATACAAGACCCACGATATTGAAATTGTAATAGACCGCCTAAAGGTTGCGGAAGGCAATGAGAACGACAAACGCCTTTCGGAAACTATCAACACGGCCATGTACCATGGAGAAGATATTTTGATGGTCTTGGATAACGACACTAACGAAGCGCGCTATTTTAGTCGGTCGTTAATGTGCCCCAGTTCCGGAGTTTCCTATCCCAATCCCGAACCCAATAATTTCTCCTTTAATTCGCCCAAAGGAATGTGCCCGCACTGTAAAGGCTTAGGGAAATTATACGAGGTAAATTTGAACAAGTTGGTGCCAAACCCAAAATTATCCATAAAACAGGGTGCCTTGGCGGCGCATGGACCACAGAAAAACAATTGGGTTTTTAAGCAATTGGAATTAATTGCGGAACGCTTCAATTTTAAATTGAGCGATCCTTTTGAAAAGATTCCACAGGCCGCTAAGGATGTTATCTTTTTCGGCGGAAATGAAAAATTTGATATTGAATCGAAGGCTTTGGGCATAACCCGAAGCTATAAAATAGATTTTGAAGGGGTTGCCACTTTTATTCAGAATACTTTTGATGCCAGTGAAACTACTTCGCTTAAACGATGGGCAAAGGAGTTTATGGATAAAATTCCTTGCCCAGAATGTAAGGGTTCGCGGCTTCGCAAAGAATCGCTTTTCTTCAAGGTAAACGGCAAAAACATTGCGGAATTGGCCAATATGGACGTGGTGGAATTAGCGGAATGGTTCAAAAATTTGGAAGACAATCTTTCGGAAACCCAATTAAAAATTGCTTCAGAAATTATAAAGGAAGTTCGGTCGCGCCTACAATTTTTGGTAGATGTTGGCCTAACTTATTTGGCTTTGGACCGCAGTTCAAAATCGCTTTCGGGCGGCGAGGCGCAGCGTATCAGGTTGGCGACCCAAATTGGCTCTCAGTTGGTCGGGGTGCTCTATATACTCGATGAGCCAAGTATTGGTCTGCACCAACGCGACAATGAACGATTAATTTTTTCCTTGAAACAATTAAGGGAAATCGGCAATTCAGTAATCGTGGTGGAACACGACAAGGATATGATTGAAAGTGCAGATTATGTTATAGATATTGGGCCGGCGGCAGGAAGGCACGGAGGTGAAATTGTTTCGGAAGGCACGCCAGATGAAATTAAAAAGCACCACACCTTAACCGCAGATTACCTAAACGGCACCAAAAAAATAGAAATACCAAAGGAGCGCAGAAAAGGAAATGGAAAAAAACTAACCCTGAAAGGCGCAACGGGAAACAATTTAAAAAATGTAACCGTAGAATTTCCCTTGGGAAAAATGATAGGCGTAACTGGTGTTTCGGGAAGCGGAAAATCTACACTTATTAACGAAACCCTCTACCCTATTTTGAATGCCCATTTTTTCAACGGGGTTAAAAAACCAATGCCGTACAAGAAAATTGAGGGACTTGAAAATATTGACAAAGTAATAGACATCAACCAGTCGCCAATTGGTAGAACGCCTAGAAGTAATCCTGCTACATATACGGGTGTTTTTTCAGAAATAAGAAATCTTTTCGCAAAAACGCCAGAGGCGCTGATTCGCGGATATAAGCCTGGCCGTTTTAGTTTTAACGTAGCGGGCGGACGATGTGAAACCTGTAAAGGTGCTGGTTTGCGGGTAATTGAAATGAATTTTCTGCCAGATGTTTATGTAGAGTGCGAAACCTGCCAAGGAAAACGATTTAACCGCGAGACTTTGGAAATTCGCTACAAGGGAAAATCTATTTACGACGTTTTGGCAATGACCATTAATGAGGCTTCAGATTTCTTTGAAAATATTCCGAAGATTTATAGAAAGGTAAAAACCATCAAAGATGTTGGCTTGGGCTATATTACCCTAGGGCAGCAATCTACCACCCTTTCGGGCGGGGAAGCGCAGCGTATAAAACTGGCTACTGAACTCTCAAAACGAGATACAGGAAATACTTTTTATATATTGGATGAACCAACTACGGGCCTTCATTTTGAAGATATCCGTGTGCTAATGGTTGTATTGAATAAGTTGGCCGAAAAAGGAAATACCGTATTAATTATTGAACACAATCTAGACGTAATTAAAACCGTAGATTATATAATAGATATTGGGCCAGAAGGTGGAAACCAAGGCGGAAAGGTAATGGCCTTGGGCACCCCAGAGGAGGTAGCAGAAAACAAGAAAAGCTATACCGCAAGGTTCCTTAAAAAAGAATTACTTTAGGCGCAGGGTGATGGATGCGGGAAGTTGGATGACGGAAGATTGAAGACGGAAGACGGAAGATGAAAGACTGAAGACGGATGACGGAAGACGGAAGACGATTGTTTTGTTTAAAATTAAATTTTGAATTTCTGAATACTGAGACTGAATACTGTGACTGATTACTGAGACTGATTACTGAGATAGAATACTGAATACTGAAATAAATGAGAGACGAACAAATACCGAAAAACTGGAATCAAGTTAAGACGAACGACTCGTGGGCGATTTTTAAAATCATGGGCGAATTCGTAAACGGATACGAAAAGATGAGCCGTATTGGACCCTGTGTTTCCATATTTGGTTCGGCGCGTACAAAGCCGGACAGCCCCTTTTATAAATTGGCAGAAAATATAGCCAAAAAAATTACCGAAAATGGTTATGGCGTAATTACCGGCGGTGGCCCGGGAATTATGGAAGCGGGTAATAAGGGCGCACATTTGGCTGGTGGAACCTCTGTAGGTTTGAATATAACTTTGCCTTTTGAACAGCACGACAACCCGTACATAGACAGCGATAAAAGTATCGATTTCGATTACTTTTTTGTACGCAAGGTTATGTTCGTAAAATACTCCCAAGGATTTGTAGTAATGCCTGGAGGATTCGGAACCTTGGATGAATTTTTTGAGGCCTTAACCTTAATTCAAACTCATAAAATTGACAAGTTCCCAATAATTCTGGTTGGTACCGAATTTTGGGGCGGCCTGTTTGAATGGATAAAAACCACTCTTTTGCAAGCCAATAATAATGTAAGCGCAGAAGATTTAGACTTGGTGCATTTGGTAGATAGTGCAGATGAAGTACTTCAAATATTGAACGATTTTTATAACGAATACAACTTAAGTCCGAATTTTTAATCTTTTCGCCTTAACTTTTAAATTCACCGAACCTTTTTGATACCTAAAATAATTATATCCTTTTTTCTTATTTGTTTGGTAGTTCAGGCAAGGGCGCAGCATAGTATCGATATAGACGCTACCCTAAATCCTGGGCAAAAGACGCTTTCAATTAAGCAGCAGATTACTTACAAAAACACTTCCTCAGATACTTTACGGGAGCTTTATCTCTTTGATTGGGCCAATAGTTTTTCTTCCAAAACAAGTGCGTTGGGAAAACGGTTTGCCGAAAACTATAACAGTTCCTTCCATTTCGAAAAAGAAGAAGACCGAGGCAAAACTACTATTGAAAAAATATATAGTGCTGTTGATAAACCCCTGCAATGGGAACGCGGTGAGGAAATAGACATTTTAAAAGTTATTCCTGAAACGGCACTGCTTCCCGGAAATAGTTACACCTTTAGCCTGCAATATTTGGTTTCTGAAGAGATTTCAGAAAATAAAAAACATATAATCCTAGAGGGCGACAACCGCATTGGCGCCCCCATCTATCTGGAAAAAAACCTAAGTTTTGAAAGCATAGAAACCGATAAGCTCACCGTTGTTACCAATTTGCAGAACGGCAAGATAAATCCGCCGGTACAAGTATTACTTATTGATAGGATTGCGCACTTTCTGGATAAAAAATTAGGCCCATATCCATTTAAAAAAATGGTTGTTAGCGAAACCGACTATAAAACAAATCCGGTTTACGGCCTTAACCAATTGCCCAGTTTTATTAGTCCGTACCCCGATGGGTTTGAGTACAGTTAAAGACCATCACCCGCCACTATATCCAAAATACGCTTATTCTAGATTCCCGCAATGATTATTGGTTGCAGGATGCGCTTCAAATTTATTTGATGATGGAGTATGTAGATACCTATTATCCAAAAATGAAAATTATTGGCAATTTGAGTAATTGGTGGGTAATTAGATGGGCACATGCGGCAGAGCTGGAGTTTAACGACCAATACCCCATTTTGTACCTAAATATGGCGCGCAATAATATTCAGCAAGCGTTAACAACACC
>CAXBDO010000111.1:0-7472 GCA_963974165.1 uncultured Aequorivita sp. | reverse complement strand
AAAAATAGATGAACACAAGCGCCTGGAAGCAGGAAAGGATTCGCTGGGAAAACGCATTCAATATGCAACGAACAAAGAGGTAGTATTGAATAAAATAAAAGTTGGCGCCTTAAAAAGTGTTTATCATCACCGAAAAACCACATCTCTAAACCCAGTTGAATACAATGGGCTATTTGCTGCAAACGCAGTAAATTCTGCCGATGGTAAGGGCGAGCCGTTTAAAAATGAGACGCATTGGTTACCCTTTGGGTATCCCACTCATTTCAATCCTACAGTTCCTTTACAGTCTCCAAATCTAGGTTTTGCTTTTGCTGCCCCTACCCTTAACCTTTCGGAAGGAGTACGCGCAGTGCAGGTAATCTGCAATCTAGATAAGTCTATCTCGGTATTTAATATTGCACAGCTTACACAGTGCATAGAAGTGTATGCCACTGGCGAAAAGGGGTGGTTGGGACCTTTTAAAATTATAACAACTGCGGAAGGATTTTCATCTGCCGTTGGCAACAAAACCATTCAACTTTGTATAAAATTAGAGAAAACCGATGCGGCCATTGTAGCCTATAATAAAGAGATACACAAACAAAACTTTGAAAGCAGCCAGCCTATATTTCGCTTTTTAATAAAAACAAAGTTGCCAGAATTCAGTATTGGATATCAGTTTTATACGGAATTGCTTCAGAAAAAAATAAAGAAAATAACAGTTAACGTATCCGTATCCGAAGCTGAAAAATTATTATTGAAAAACGATTATGGAAATCTTGTTGCCGAAAAACCATTCTTCCCGTTCGGTACACAACCAATGGAACGTTCTGCATTTTATATTGACTATCCGGAAGCTTTCGATAAAAAATGGGATACGCTTTCCATCAACGCAACGTGGTTAAATACACCAAGCGATTTTAAACAACATTATTTAGCCTATCGACGGGACGACACCAATTTTAATCTTTCGCCAAATTTATATTTTCAAACTTTATACTTCAACTTTAATACTGTTACAAAGAAATATGCAAAACCTGCGGGTTTGACTTACACACCCACCATTGGGAGTAGTAATCTATACGTTACTGGAAACGATTATTTTAAAGCAAAGGTTTCAATTGAAAACAATGAAAACCCCACCACCGTTAATGAAGCCTTTACGCTTTTCGCAAAAAACGGAGCTCTCTTTGAAACTAACCTATCGATTACAAATAATGCCTTTACAACAGGGAAAAATGGACCTATAAAACTTTCATTAAACCAATCTTTTTTACATTCCCTATATCCGAAAGTGTACGCGCTAGCGCTTACCACGGAAGAAGACACCATTCTTCCAAATGAGCCTTACACCCCTATAGTTGAAAAAATTTCACTCAACTATACCGCCAGTCAGCATATTGAATTTGGCGTTTCTGAAACAGCTAATCTTGAAAAAATACAGTTATTTCACGAACATCCTTTTGGGCAGGCCGCAACAACTGACGCGCTTGTTCCCACCTATTGTGCGGGTGGCGAATTGTATATTGGTCTGGAGAATACAGTGGCGCTACAACAAGTCCAGCTCCTCTTTCAACTTTTGGAGGGAACTGAAAACCCCCTTGCAGAAAGTTTTTCAAGCACTGAAAAAATTTCTTGGGACGTACTTTCAAACAATCAGTGGCTTCCTCTTACAAGCGATTATTTATTGGGAAATACCACAGACAACTTTTTAAAAACAGGGATAGTTACCATCACTATTCCACATGAAGCTTCGGAAAACAACACCCTTTTACCTGCAGGTATGGTATGGCTTCGTGCAAAAAGCACTAAGCATTTTGACGCCGTTTGTAGGTTTATCAATGTGCACGCACAAGTAATAACCGCTACATTTTTAGACAATGGCAACGACTTATCGCATTTAAGCAATGGATTGCCGGCAAAGACCATTAGCAAACTTACAGACCGCGATTCGACTGTAAAAACCGTTTCACAACCTTATAATTCATTTGGAGGAAAACCCGAAGAGAGTGATGAAGGGTACTATCGTCGTGTTAGCGAGCGCATCCGGCATCGCGATCGTGCCATTACATTGTGGGATTACGAACATTTAATACTAGAAAATTTCCCGGAAGTATATAAGGTAAAGTGCCTAAACCATACCAACGGCAAAGATTTTCACGCTCCGGGCTTCGTAACCATAGTTATTATTCCCGATATAAAAAACAACAATGCTTTCGATATTTTTCAACCGAGGCTAAGTACAGCAAAGCGAAACGAAATTCAAAATTACATTAACCAATTAAATACATTTTTTGTTTCGGCCGAAATAATAAACCCCGCATATGAAGAAATTGAAGTTTCGTTAAGCGTGAAATTCAGGCTTGGTTATGATGAAAATTTTTACACCAAGCAATTAGAGGAAGACATCAAAAAATACCTTTCACCTTGGGCTTTTTCTGAAAGCGCAGTCCTAAATTTTGGAGTCTCATTTCACAAAAACAAACTAATTTCTTATTTGGAAAACTTAGCATATGTTGACTTTTTGGAAGACGTAATTGTAAAACATCGCACTTCAGAAACCGCACCATATCAAGAAAAAACGAATGTACTACCATCCAATCCGAAAGCAATTTTGGTATCGGCAAAAAAGCATTTTATAAAAGCAGTACAATCAAAATGCAGCGTACAACCTCCTAAAAAACCAACGGTATGTCTGCCCTAAAAACATATAATTCCTTAGCGAAAGATACTGCCAGCAATGACGATCTCGACTTCGATTTCCTTAGAAAAAAAGGTATTGAATATATAGAGGCAATGGGCAGTGCATTGTGGACAGAGTATAATGCGCACGATCCAGGAATTACAACGCTAGAGGTTTTGTGTTATGCCATAACCGACCTTGGCGCACGACTTTCATTGCCTTTGGAAGACATTTTAGCGGAAGAGGACAATCCCAATTTTTTAAAGGAACAATTTCTTACTGCCGAAAATGCATTGCCAATAAAGCCAGTAACCGCATTGGATTATAGAAAATTGTTTATTGATATTGTAGGGGTGAAAAATGCGTGGCTCAAAAAACACGAAAAGAAAATTTATGCCAATTGTAAGGAAAATATCCTGTCTTATCAGCCATTCGAAATAAAAGAAAAATATAAAAAAGAGTTTACCCTGAATGGATTGTACGATGTTTTAATTGAATTGGACGAATTGGATTCGGAATTATTTAATACAGAAGCAAAGCGAAAAAAAGAAATAAAACGTCTTAAAAAAGAAGTGCGCAAAATATACCATGCAAACCGCAATTTGTGCGAAGACGTAATAGGAATTGAAGAAGTTGAAAACCACCCCGTTGCGGTTTGCGCTATTGTAGAATTACAACCGGAAGCAGATGAAGATAAAGTACAGGCCGAAATTCTATATAAAATAGACGAATACCTATCGCCTTCCCTCCGATTCTATTCCCTAAAGGAAATGCTGGAAAAGGGCTATAAAACGGACGAAATATTTAACGGGCCCTTATTGAACAACGGTTTTATTGATACCTCGGAATTAAAAAATACGGAATTACGAAAAGAAGTTCGATTAACAGATTTGATTGATCTAATCCAAAAAATTGAAGGGGTTGATGTAATTAGGGATATTACCATCAATAACTGTGACGGCAAACCGGAAACAAAAAAAATCTGGAACCTTTGTATTCCCTCCGGAAAAAAGCCAAAACGCTGCGATAAAAGTTCATTCAGTTTTTATAAAGGTTTTCTTCCTCTAAATATAAATGAAGATGCTGTAGCGGAATATTTGAAGGCCATTTATGACGAAATTGAGGCAGATATTTTAGATATCGCTTCTCAAAAAAAATCGTTGGATTTACCTGTGGGCAATTATTCTGCAGTTGGTGAATATAGTACGATTCAAAATGACTTCCCCGAAGTTTATGGGGTAGGCGAACTTGGCGTAAAGAGTACGGCAACAATAGCAGATCGCGCCAAGGTAAAGCAACTAAAATCTTATTTATTATTTTTTGATCAGATCTTCGCCAGCTATTTCGCCCATTTAAATGCCGTAAAAGATGTTTTTTCAATTAATGGGGAACTTAAAAATAGTTATTTCACCCAGATGGTTGAAAATGTAAAAGACCTATCAGAATTGGTCTCTGCAAATTATACCACGAATGATAATATAACAGAACTTCTATTCTCGGGCCTAGATGAAAAAGTGGTACGGAGAAACCAGATTTTGGATCACCTACTTTCAAGATTTGCAGAAAGTTTTAGCGAATACGCATTTTTGATGAAGCAGCTATATGGCAGTAATACGGACGCCGCTGTTATTAAAACAAAGGAGCGATTTCTTCAACAATACGGATTAATAGGGTGCCAGCGCCCACTGACATTTAATTATTTTGAACAAGCAAAAGAAGATTTATGGAATACCGATAATGTTTCAGCTTTTCAAAAACGAATAGCCTTATTGAACGGAAACCCCAATTATTTCCGAAGAAATTTTTCTGACGACCCCTTGGAAATTTATGAAGAGATAGATACCGATGGCCTTATAGAATACAGGTTTAGATTCAGAAATAAGAATAAAGAAATTTTAACGTCAGCCAGTAAACACTACCACAATTTGGCTTCGCTTTATAAGGAAATACTTGAGGTAAAAAATTATGGTCGATTTGCTGAAAATTATGAAATTAAAACCAATAAATCGGGCAAGTTCTATTTCAATCTTACCAATCCGAATATTGCCGATAACAAAGATGAAGGCCACGTAATTGCCCGAAGCATTTCAAATTTTGCAACCCAAACGGCTGCCGAAGCAGCGATTGCAAAAACCGTTGAATTTGTAAATAAGCTGGATTTTAATGAAGGAATGTATGTGATTGAGCATATTCTGCTCCGCCCCAATGTTACGCTTAATACGGCGCCAAATGATACGTTTTTACCCATATGTACAGATAATTGTGAGGGCTGCGAGAATATTGATCCTTACTCCTTCCGGGTTTCTATTGTTTTACCGGGCTGGACCGAACGATACAGCAATGTAGATTTCAGAAGATTTTTGGAAGAATTAATCCAAAAGGAATTGCCAGCTCATATTTTGGCAAAGATTTGTTGGATTGGCTACCCCAAGAGTTATGATACCAAAGAAGAGGAAAATGAAATGGTAGCACTGGAAGAAGCTTACCAAGACTGGCTATTTACAAAAACAAATATGGGCCAAAAACAACCCGATACAGAGCTTAAGCGGCTCATTAAAATAATGAGTACCCTGCACACTATTTATACCCAGGGCAAGCTCCACGATTGCGATGACGACGAAGAACAACAAGATATTATCCTAGGCAGGACCAACCTGGGCAAACTTTAAATACCAAAGTTATGGGCACTAAATTAATGGAAATTACTCCACAGTACCGATCCTTCGTGAATGACCAGGTACTGACCTCCGGGCAGCTAAATGAGTTTATTGAATATTTTGAAGACCAAGACCGATTAACGCGCGTGTGCCTTGTGGGCGTTGGTGTAGTATGCGGATATAATGTTACAGTCAATACCCAAAAAACATTACTGACCATTACACAGGGTTGCGGGGTTACTACCGATGGGGATTTGCTAAAACTTCAAAAAAACATCGAGGAATCTTCCGAAACCTCTATTGTCTTGGAAAAAATAGTCTATTCCCATTTTCGCGATTTTGAAGATGACAAAGCAGAATACAATCATTTCAAAAATGGCAATGCCACCATAGATTTATGGGAATTGATTCCACAGGAAAAGGTAAATTTGGAGGCCGGTCACCTGCCAATAAATTCGCAATTAGTGAATAATAAGGTGGTGGTTCTTTATCTGGAATCGTATCCAAAAGAAGCCGATATCTGCACTACAACAAATTGCGACAACCAAGGTCAACCAAATATTCAAAATCTTCGGGTGTTATTGGTTGAAAAGGGTGATGTACAAAATATTGTAAACACAAAGGACCCAGTTTTTTCGAAGCACGACATTTTTGAAGTAGCTACAAATCTACCACAAACTGCCATACCAAAAGTTGTGTTGAATGATGCAAATTCTGGTTCTTATGCAAAATTGGCCGGTGCATATAAAGCTGTTATCAGCACTTCAAAAAAACCATTGCACGAAGCTTTCGAAGCTTTATTTAAAGGGTTTTCTGAAATTTTAGATATCAATATTGGCACTTCAAATACGGTTTTGAACCAAATAGCCAACTTAGATAATTTCACCAACAATAATAAAGTTCAGTACCGTTACGATTTGTTGCGAGATATAAGCGACACCTATAATGAGCTGTCATCACTCTTGTTGAAACTAAAAAGTGAATGTTGCCCAAATATTGAAGCTTTCCCAAAACATTTATTGCTAGGCGCAATTAATTCTGAAGAAATCTATCCAGAATTAAGACATGATTTTTACCATTCCCCAACAAACAATGAATATGCCAATTACTTAAAATCGGCGAAAAATTTAATGACGCGTGTAGAGCTTTTGTTAGACAATTTTAATCTTGCCGATCAAAAACAAATAGATATTACCCCTTCCAAAAATTGTGGGAATTTAGGTGAAAAAGCTATTCCTGTTTATTACAATGTAGATGCCGAAATGCTTACAGCTTGGCACTTCAACAAAACCGAAAATTATAAGCAACGTTATAATTTAAGTTATCACAAAGAAAATTTGGCTCCCAATAGCTGGGTACGGAATCCGTTAAATTTTGAATTGGACTGCAACGATTTTTATAGAATTGAAGGCCATTTGGGCCATCCCGCACAGGACAGCCGCAATACAATTAATAATTTAAGGGGTGCCCATGCGCTCGATTTTGACTGTTTGCTTTTCGACCTTCAAAGAGATGCCCAGGCATTCACTTCCTTTATACGCGAAAATCCTTCCATTATCCATAAAGGAGGCGTTCCAAAAGGGGGCACTTTTATTCTATTATCTGAAAAGGAGCAGGTTGTTGCAGATTTCTGTTTAACAACTAAAGTAAATAACGTTAAAGACAATAGTTGCTGCTCTTTAATGGAATGCACCTATCCATGGATTAGTTCCTTAAAATATATGAATAACCTTTCGCGAAGCCTAAAAGGACAGCAAAGCAGAAATAAGCCGATGCCTCAAAATTATGTACTGCAGGTAATTGAATATAAAATTAATGGCCAGCCTTTAATTAATAGAACTACTACTATCACAATTCCCTTAGAGGAAATATTTTTAAGACGAATACATGCCGTTACCGAAGCCTTAAACAATAAATTTAACAAAGGCGTGGTATTCGATTTTAATGAGAGTCAAAAACGACTGGTAATTACAAGGGCTAAGGAAGACACTTTTACAATTCGCCTACGTGAAATATCTATGGCCAACAACAACGTAATTTACACTTACAGTAATAACGGAATGTTCCGCAACAATATGGTGTTTAGACCAGATGCCATGCGCTGTCGGGATCTGCGAGGCTATAATGAAGCATTTTATCAAAAATTGCAGGCT
>CAXBDO010000110.1:0-7524 GCA_963974165.1 uncultured Aequorivita sp. | reverse complement strand
GCCTTCCGATCTCGATGTTTTAAAAGATTTAGCTACACAGACGGTTTTACCTCAAAACGTAATTATTGTGGAGCAGAATCCGGACCCAGAGTCACAAACGGAATTAGATTATTTAAAAACCGAGACTTGGCCATTCAGTATAGACCACCATTTTACACATACCGCTGGGGCTTGCAACGCTCGTAACATCGCGCTGCAACAAACAACTGCGCCTTGGGTTTTTTTGGCAGATGATGATAATAGATTAGAGGCAGATTCTTTGGAAAAAGCATTGTTTTATTTAAATAAAACTGCTAGCAAGGCAATTACTAGCTCGTATCTGCAAGCAAATGAAAAAAAGACATTTAATGAGATTATTCAATGGCCAACTTTTGGAGCTGGGAATAGTTTTGTTGAGGGTACTATTGCAAGAAGGATATCTTTCAATAAAGGATATGAATTTGGATATGGGGAAGATGCTGATTACGGGATGCAATTAAGGAATATAGGTGTCGATATTTTATATATTCCAAAATTAGAAATTTTGCATCTAAAAGCCCCAATTGGAGGATTTAGGAAAGTAACTCAGAAAGCGTGGGAGCTGGATGAAATAGGTCCCAAACCCTCGCCGACAGTAATGCTTTATAAACTGAAGCACAATACTGAAAAACAAATACTTGGTTATAAAACAGTGTTATTTTTAAAATATTACAGCAATCAAGGTATCAAAAATCCCTTTAGCTATATAAAAATGATGCAGAAACGTTGGAAGAAGTATTTTGTGGGCAAAACAGCTTCAGGATTTATGAAATTCTCCCTAATCATCTGCACCTATATGCGGCCACAGCCTTTGTTAAGGTTACTTGATTCAGTGGAAGGGCAATCATTATATCCGGATGAAATATTGATTGTAGATGGATCTACAAATGAGGAAACTGAAAAAATACTTCAAGAGCATTCTTTTAAAAACCTTAAATATTTTAAAGTTTCTGAAAAGGAGCGTGGCCTAACACGCCAACGAAATTACGGAATAGATAAGATTAGTTCAAATATTGAAATTGTCTGTTTTTTGGATGACGACACGGTTTTAACTAAATCATATTTTAATGAACTTATAGGAACGTATTTCATCCATCCCGAAGCCTTGGGGGTAGGGGGGTATATTGTCAATGAAGTAGAATGGTGGAAAAATGACCAACCCGAAGAGTTGCATTACAGTTTGTCTGGTCGAGCACAGTCGAGACCTAATGAATTTTCCTACGATGGTTGGACACGCAAAGACGGCTCCCGCTTTGTGCTTCGGAAAAAACTTGGCTTAGATGCGAATAAACCTCCTGCACATTTTCCAGATTTCGGGCATGGAAGAAGTGTTAGCTTTCTTCCGCCAAGCGGAAAAATTTACGAAGTGGAACAATTTATGGGCGGAGTGGCTTCGTATAAGAATGAAGTTCTAAAAACTGAAAAATTTTCAGAATATTTTGAAGGTTATGGGCTATATGAGGACGCAGATTTTACCTTAAGGCTTTCCAAAAGGGGAAAATTATTCGTGAATACTGCGGCTCAGTTATATCATTACCATGAAATTGCAGGAAGGCCAAACCTTTTTAAATATGGCAAAATGGTTGTTCGAAATGGATATTTTGTTTGGCGGGTAAAGCACCCCAACCCTTCTTTAAAAGCTCGCTTTAAATGGAATGCTACCTCATTTTTACTCACTATTCTTCGTTTTAGCAATGTCTTGAATTCTTCTAATAAAAAAACTGCATTTAGCGAGGCTTTGGGTAGGACAGTTGGTTGGTTTAGTCTTTTTTTTAATAAACCTACCATTCGATGAATTTCTTAATCATATCACACACTTCACACGTTTATTATGATAGTCATTACTATGCCTATGGTCCTTATGTAAAGGAAATGAATTTATGGTTGAAATATGTTGATAAAGTTGAAATAGTAGCGCCCCGTCAAATAGACGCCCCTTCCCTGATTATGCTTCCCTATAAAAATGGGGATATTAGATTTTCAGAAATTCCTTCAATTTCATTGAATTCTAATATCGAAATAATCAAAACTTTTATTAATCTGCCAAGAATTTTTTATAGTCTGTTTAGGGCTATGAATAGGGCAGACCATATCCACCTTCGATGTCCTGGAAATATTGGTCTTTTAGGATGTATTGCCCAAATATTTTTTCCAAAGAAAAAAAAGACAGCCAAATACGCGGGAAACTGGGATCCAAATGCGAAACAACCGTGGAGTTACAGACTTCAAAAGTGGATATTGTCCAATACTTTTTTAACCCGAAATATTAAAGTATTAGTATATGGCGATTGGCCCGATCAGTCTACTAATATTCAACCCTTTTTTACCGCTAGTTATTCTGAGGAAAAAATAGCTGAAATCCCTGCAAAAAACGATAATGATTCATTACGATTTGTCTTTGTTGGAACGCTTTCCATTGGGAAGCGCCCCCTATATGCCCTTCAGGTGGTGGAACAATTCTTAAAAATAGGAATTGATTGTAGACTGGATTTTTATGGGGAAGGCGCCCAACGAAAACCACTCGAAAAATATATAGTAGAAAATTCCTTAAGTAAATATGTAACCTTGCATGGCAACCAATCTGCAACTGTTGTAGAAGCGGCCTCTAAAAAAAGTCATTTCTTGATATTGGCCTCCAAATCTGAGGGTTGGCCAAAAGTAGTGGCAGAGGCAATGTTTTGGGGTGTAGTACCACTTGCTACACCGATTTCCTGTATCCCGTCGATGTTGGATTATGGAAACAGAGGGATATTGTTATCTTTAGATTTGAAGGAAGATGTAAAGAAACTTCGAGATTTATTAAATGATAAACATCGTTTGGCAAAAATGAAGGTTGAAGCGGGCGATTGGAGTCATCAATTTACATTAGAATCTTTTGAAACGGAAATAAAAAAAATTGTTTAATGCGTGTATTGCAACTTATAGATTCTTTAAATCCAGGGGGCGCTGAACGAATGGCCGTGAATATTGCCAATGCGTTACATAGGGTTGGGATTGAGTCATTTATTTGCACCACACGAGCCGAAGGAGCGCTTAAAAAGGATTTGAAATCCGACGTAAATTATTGTTTTCTTAATAAAAAAACTGCCTTAGATTTCTCGGCATTATTAAAATTAAGAGCATTCGTAGGAACACATAATATAGACATTGTTCATGCCCATTCAACTTCTTATTTTTTCGCCACTCTTTTAAAGATTAGTTTGCCAAAAATTAAAATAGTCTGGCATGACCATTATGGTAATAGTGAAATACTGCAGAAGCGTAAATATCTATTTTTAAAAATTAGCAGCCTGTATTTTGGTGTTATAATTTCCGTCAACAAGCGTTTAAAATCTTGGGCTGAAAAAAAATTATTTTGCCCGAATGTGTTTTATATTTCCAATTTTGTGAGCCAAGAAGAAACACAACATTCAGTTTCGCTAAAAAATCAAAATTCATTAAAAATTATTTGTATAGCTAATTTACGTCCTCAAAAAGATCATTTAAATCTCTTAAAGGCCTTTAAAATTATTGAGCAAAAAAATTTGAATGCATCTTTACATTTAGTAGGTGCAATTGACGATACTGATAATTTAAAAATTTTAGAGGATTTTATTTTCACAAATAGGTTAACACAAGTCTATATTTACGGGGCGCAAACAGCAATTCAAAATATTCCGAAAACAGCCGACCTTGCTGTTTTATCTTCATTGTCTGAAGGATTGCCATTATCGTTGTTAGAATATGGAGTGGCCGGGTTGCCTGTGGTATGTACTGATGTAGGTGAATGTAAAACAGTAGTCCAGAATTTTGGAATTATTGTTCCACCCAAAAATCCGGAAGCACTGGCCCAGGGAATGCTACATTATCTGAATAATAAAGAAATTAGAATGAATGATGCTTCGTCATTTTCATCCCATATACGAGAAAATTATACTGAAAATGCAGTAATTCCAGAACTTATAAATATTTACAAAAAAATAAGCTAATAAAATCAGCAAGTAACATATTCTATTTTCAACTTTTGGCATTTCATATTGCCTTGGGCTTTGCCTTATTCACATTTAATGCCCTATCAAAATTCTATTTGATCTTTATTTGTCTTTATTTTTTATATCGAATTATTTCGAACTCAAATCAAAAAGATGAAGTTCTTATAGCCACTGGTTATATTACAGGTTATGAGGTCTTGTCAAGAATGACAGGAGGAGCTATTAGTTATGAGTTTGCAAAATATGCTGTAATAGGTTTTATCCTCATAGGAATGTTTTATAAAGGTTTTAAAAATTCTGCCTGGTCCTATTTAATATATATCGTTTTATTAGTTCCAGGAATTTTGTTTTCGGTAATTAATTTAAATTATGATACTAATGTAGGAAATGCTATTGGTTTCAATTTAAGCGGTCCCGTATGTCTTGGAATTGCTGCGCTATATTGTTATGAAAGAAAAATCCCAGCTATTCGAATGCAAAATATTCTATTGGCGGTACTACTTCCTATAATATCTATAACTGTATATTTATTTTTTTACTCTCCCAGTATTCGAGATATCCTTACTGGAACAGCTTCTAATTTTGCAGCATCCGGGGGGTTTGGACCTAATCAGGTTTCAACGGTATTGGGATTGGGAGCCTTTATATTGTTTACCCGAATATTTCTTATTAAAAACAGAATAATTAATATAATAGATCTTTCTCTCATAGTATTTATTGGATATCGAGCTTTAATAACCTTTTCGCGTGGAGGAGTAATTACTGCAATAGCCTGCGCTATTCTGTTCTTATTGATACTTTATTTAAAAGCAAGTATAAATGAAAGAATGCACTTGCTGCCTAAAATAATAATTATGTTTATAGTTATTATTGGCGTATGGATAATAAGTTCATATGCAACGATGGGGTTAATTGAGAACAGATATGCAAATGAAGATGCTGCGGGAGAGGTAAAAGGAGATATTGGAACAGGAAGGTGGGCAATCTTTCAAACCGAATTAGAAGCTTTTAGAACAGCACCAATTACGGGGATTGGAGTTGGAAAATCGAAAGAATACCGATTGGAACAGACCGATATTGCTGCTGCCAGCCATAATGAAGTAAGTCGACTATTATCGGAACATGGCTTATTTGGAATTATAGCATTAATAATATTATTATTTACTCCTTTAATTTTCTCAATAAATCATAAATCTAATTTATATTTATTTGCATTTGTTGGATTTTGGTTTTTTACCATAAATCATTCTTCCATGCGCATTGCCGCCCCTGCCTTTATTTATGCTTTATGTTTATTAAATATAGATTATGACCACAAGAAAAAGACTGCTATATATAGGAAATAAACTTTCAGCAAAAGGTAATACGGTTACATCCATAGAAACCTTAGGGATATTTCTACATAAAGAAGGATTTATCATTCACACTGTATCCTCAAAAAAAAATAAGGTTTTGAGACTTTTGGACATGCTACTGGCCATACTGAGAAAAAAGAACATAGTGGACTTTGTTTTAATAGATACTTATAGCACTCAAAATTTTTATTTCGCTGTCTTTTCAGCGATACTTTGTGATCTTCTTAAACTTCAATTTATTCCCATCTTAAGGGGAGGGGATTTGCCCAACCGATTAAGGACTAATACTAGGTTAAGTAAAAATATTTTCGGAAAATCCTTTACAAATTTATCTCCGTCAAAATTTATATTGAATGAGTTCCAAAAGGCAGGATACTACAATCTTACGTATATCCCGAACACAATTGAAATAACCAATTATTCTTTTCTCCCAAGAAATAAGGTGCAGCCAAAACTCCTCTGGGTGCGTTCCTTCGCCGAAATATACAATCCACTTTTGGCTTTGGAAGTAGTAGAAATATTGAAAAAAACCGGTACCAAAGTATCGCTTTGCATGGTAGGGCCCGAAAAGGATGGCTCTCTAGAAAGGTGTAAAAAAGTAGCAGCAGATTTAGATTTGCCAATTAGGTTCACCGGCTTACTTAACAAAAGTGAATGGATAAACCTTGCGGCCGAATTCGATATTTTTATTAATACAACCAATTTCGATAATATGCCAGTTAGTGTTATGGAGGCAATGGCTCTGGGGTTACCCGTTATTTCTACCAATGTAGGTGGCATTCCTTTTTTGATTGAAAATGAAGTTAACGGTATTTTAGTGCCTCCCAATAATGCAGAAGCAATAGTAAATGCCATTGAAAACCTTTGCGGGGATATTTTGAAAGCAAAAAATATTGCTATTAACGCGAGAGATAAAATCGAAAATTTTGATTGGTCCCAAGTAAAACGTGAATGGATAAAACTATTGGACTCCTAAATTTTAATAAATTTGTAATTTCCAAGAAACTTGGGACTATTGAAAGTTAATATTGTAATTTCATCCACTTATTTCTCTTCACCAAATGGAAATCCAATTCTATAAATAATGTTTACAAGCAGTATCCATTTTGATATTTCTGAGCGAAAGGTATTACTGCGCCTAATGGATATTATATTCGTATTGGCCGTGCTTTATATAATGGGGCTAATATTCGATTTCGATTATTTTCGGATAAACAAAACGCACTGGATGTGCTCTGTGGTCTTCGTTGGATATCTCACCATATTTGCAACTATTTTTGAACTTTATAACCTTCAAAAGGCAAGTAAATTCAACATAGTAGTAAAAAACGTAATAATTACTTCATCGGTAACTGTTCTTTTTTATCTACTTACCCCTTTTTATACGCCTCCCTTACCATCCAACAGGCTCCAGATTGTTTATTTTTTCTTGGCCATAAACGTTGCCTTATTAGTTTGGCGTTACGCCTATATTACCCTAATCTCTGCGCCACGGTTTTACAAAAGGGTAGTGCTTATAGCCCATGCACCAGATGTAGACTCCATCGTTGCTTCCTTACAGAAGTCTGATCCTAATTATCGCGTTATCGGTTTCTTCAATACAGCACCAAATGCGGGGAATTATGTAAACGACCTTGAAATAGACTCTATTTCTATTTCAGCAATAAGTGTACTTGCCGAGGGTACCAATGTTTCGGAAATTGTTGTGGCTACACCGCTCTCTGAAGGGATGACCATTGAACTTAATAGCCAACTTATAAAATTGTTGGAAAGTGGTATTCCTATACGTGAATATACCCAAGTGTATGAGGAATTAACCCATAGAATTCCCGTGCAGCACGTAGAAAAGGATTTTTACAGGTACTTTCCATTTAGCCGCAGTAATCAGAATAAACTATACTTATTTTTCACAAGGATTATGGACCTGTCTTTTTCGATTATTGGGCTTATTTTTGGCTTCCTTATTTTACCTCTTGTATTAGTAGGAAATTTAGTTGGTAACCGCGGTCCAATATTCTACACTCAGAAAAGAGTAGGTAAAAACGGTAAAAAGTTCAAAATATATAAACTTAGAAGCATGATAAAAAATGCTGAAATGAATGGCGCCCAATTTGCCAAAATTAAGGATAAGCGCATTACTAAATTCGGGCTATTTTTAAGGCGTTCCCGTTTAGATGAAT
>CAXBDO010000109.1:0-7553 GCA_963974165.1 uncultured Aequorivita sp. | reverse complement strand
CGCCTCCACCAATACCTGCATTTAAAGCGATATCGCCAGAATCCCTACCCATTACATAAACATACAAGATAACGGAATCGGGATTTCACCCAAATACCAACGTTTTATTTTCGAAAAATTTTATCGCGTAAGTGAAAAGGACACCCACAATTACAAAGGATTGGGGCTAGGGCTTTATTATACCAAACAGATAATTAAAGCACACGGCGGAAGAATTTCTGTAGAAAGTGAAGCAAATAAAGGCTCAGTTTTCACCATTAAAATTCCTATATAATGAAAAATATACTTTTAGCTGAAGACGATTTGGATTTTGGAATAATGCTGAAGCAATATCTGGAACTCAATAAATTCACAGTTTCCTGGGCAAAGGATGGGAAGGAAGGCTTTGAAATTTTTAAGGATGGAAATTTCGACATCTGTATATTGGATGTTATGATGCCCATTATGGATGGCTTTTCGCTTGCAGAAAAAATAATAGAACTAAATCCTGAAATCCCCTTTCTATTTCTAACGGCCCGTAAAACAAAAGAAGACAGAATAAGAGGTCTAAAACTTGGCGCAGATGATTATGTGGTAAAACCATTTGAGGCCGAGGAATTGATTCTTCGCATCAAAAACATAATGAGCCGTGCCGAACAGCAAAAAACGGTAAGGACGGAACTTCCCCAAAATAAAATTATTTCCATTGGAAAATACTTGTTTGACGCTACAAACCTAGAACTGAAAATAAACGAAAAGACCCAAAAAATTACCGAGAAGGAAGCGCGGTTGCTTTATTACCTCTATTCAAACAAAAACCAACTAATTAAGCGCGAAGATATACTGCAACATGTTTGGCAGAAAACAGATTTCTTTTCGGGCAGAAGTATGGACGTTTTTATAACCAGGGTCAGAAAACACCTTCAAGATGATCCGAACATAAAAATTGAGAGTGTTCGTGGCATAGGCTTGGAATTCAATATAAACTAAAACAATTATTAATTATTCAAAACAGCTAAAATGAAAACAATTACAAAATCGATACTTATTGCTGCGGTCTTCCTTTGGGGGGCAATTTGTTCAGCACAGGAGTATTTTGGAACTACTACTTTTGGAGATACTTCTATTGAAATTCCATATCGTTCGGCAATGGATAGTAACGGCAATGTATATACCGCCGGAATTTATTCAGGAACCATAACTGTTGGTAATTCTTCAGTAACCTGGGCAGGTGGAAATGCCGATGGTTTTTTAACGAAATACGATAATAACGGCAACCCAATTTGGGTTAAAGGTTTTGGCGGCGCGGCAGACGACGTGGCAATAGATGTTGCCGTAGATGCCAATGATAATCTATATATTACTGGTTATTTTCAAGGTGCCGGCGCCTTGGCTTTTGATGCAGACCCAGGACCGGGCGTATATTTATTGGAACAAATGGCTCCCTTCTTAAGCCGAGACTGCTTTATTATTAAACTGGATAGCAATGGCGATTTTGTATGGGCCAAACAAGTAAGCAATCCA
Source organism: uncultured Aequorivita sp. (assembly GCA_963974165.1). Lineage (GTDB taxonomy): Bacteria > Bacteroidota > Bacteroidia > Flavobacteriales > Flavobacteriaceae > Aequorivita. The sequence continues at coordinate 6,050 of CAXBDO010000109.1, read as the reverse complement.
GCGGCCGTAGCCAATGAAGATTCAAAAAGTATAGAAGTAGATAGCGCTGGTAATGTTTATATTGGCGGTTCATTTAACTATGCCGATTTTGATCCAGACCCAGTACAGGAGCATATTTTATTTTCTACAAATGGCGGTGGATCCACAGATGGTTTTCTATTGAAATTGGATACCGATGGAAACTTTGTGTGGGTAAAGACTTTTGCATCTACGGGAATAGTGCAATTATCGGATATGGAATTTGACACCAATGAAGACCTATTAATTGCGGGAAGATTCCGTAATACCGTAGATCTTGATCCCAATGCAGGCCTAGCTGAATATACCTCGAATGGAATGGACGATATATTTATGGCAAAGCTAACCTCAGATGGCGATTATATTTGGGGCCAATCTTTTGGTGGCACTCGAAATGATGGAGTAAGTGTTATAAAAAATCTTCCCTCTGGTATTTATCTTGGTGGCGAGTTTGTTGGTACTGTAGATTTAGATCCAAGCACTGACGATAACACTTTTGTTGCCCTTGGATTTTCAGATGCCTTTTTGAGTAAGTTCGATACCGATGGAACTTATGATTACAGTTATGTATTAGGTGGTGAAACTACATTTTTTGAGAACTTCTATGATGTAAAACAAGGAAGCAATGGCTTGCTATATGCTACAGGACAATTTGGTGGAACTACCGATTTTGATAATTCTGCAGCCGAGGCTTTCACAACTTCAAATGGAAATTCAGACAACTTTTTAATGGAAATGACCACGGCGGGTCAATATTTAGCCCATTGGACGGTGGGTGGAACCAATGCCGAAATAAACCCTCAACTATATTTTAATGATAACAATGAGGTATTGACAACTGGAAGCTTCAGAAGCGCTACGGTAGATTTCAATCCATTTGCTGATGAAGATTTAATTAACACCACCGGAAATTACGATTCTTATTTCTCACGTTACAAATTGTTCAATAATGGCAACGACAGCTGTAGTGAAGCAATTGCCCTAACATGTGGTGATATTGTTGTGGGCGAAACCATTAATGATACAGATTCTGGTGGGAATGCAGCGAACGATGAATTTTTTAGCTATACCGGAACCGGTGTAGGACAGCTAATTACAATTTCACTTTGTGGAGGAACAGATTATGATTCTTTGGTAAGAATTTTTGACGATTGCAATCTTACAAACCAATTGGCTTTTAACGATGACTTTTGTGGCGCTCAGTCTGAAGTTACCTTCTATTCAGACGGAACTTCAACCTATTACATTATGGTTGAAGGCTACGCCTCTAACGCCGGTAATTTTACATTGGAAGTAAGCTGCGAAGATACTGCTGTGAACGATTTATGTGAAAATGCTTTGGAAATTGTCTGTGGCGAAACTGTTACAGGAACAACCGCAAATGCAACTGTAGATTCTTCCGCACCACAATGTGGTACAGTATCTATTTCTGCGCCGGGTGTTTGGTATGAATTTACAGATAACAGCGGATTGGTTTCAGATTACACAATTTCACTTTGTAGTGGAACAGATTTCGACAGTAAACTGTCTGTGTTTTCAGGAACTTGTGGCGCTCTAGTGTGCGAAATTGCAAATGATGACGCTTGCGGACTTCAGTCTGAAGTTACCTTTCAAGGTGATGGAAATTCTACCTATTACATTTTGGTACACGGATTTTCAAATGCTACTGGCAACTTTACATTGAACGTTGATTGCGCTCCCGTACCACCACCGAATGATATGATAGTAAATGCTATTGATGTAGATCAGTTAGGTTTTCCATATACAGATGCAGCCGTTGCAATGCCTGCTGCCACTACTGAAGATGGCAACCCAAACAACTGCGATCTTACTGGAGCAAATGGAGTGTGGTACAAGTTCACCACAAATGTAGACGGTAATGCAGAGGCTACAATCGTGTCGCCAGCAGGTGCCAGCTCGGTAACATTTTATACGGCTATGGATGAAAATGCCACTGAATCAGATTTAACTTTGGTAGATCAGAACACCAACCAATGTGCTCCCGGAACTTCTTCTTCAATCTATACACTTGCGAACCAAACATATTATGTATTTGTATTGAATTCTGGAGGGGTAACCGATATTGTTATTAATGCAACAGTATTGGGCGTAGCAGAAAATATTTTGGATGGATTCCAATTTTACCCGAACCCAACCAACAATGTTATTAATCTAGAAGCAACATCAACAATTGATAATGCTGCACTTTATAACGTTTTAGGGCAAAAGGTTATTGATGTGAAAAATGGAAGTAGCGCTATGCAATTGAATGTTTCAAGCCTGGCTACTGGAACGTATATTTTAAAAGTTTCCATTAATGGTAAAACAGGAAACTATAAGGTAATCAAGAACTAATTTTCGTAATTAGGTTTAGTTAAAAAAGCAGGTCTTTGTAATGAAGACCTGCTTTTGTTTTGGCCCATCCCATTAAAACTTTTAATTTGAAATAGGGAAATACCAATTGATTCCAAATAAAAAACCCACGATTAAAAATCGTGGGTTTCTTTTTGGAGAAAGGAAAACGCATATTTGATAGATTTTTTTTTAATGCACCTAAAAATATTAACTCAACATATACACCTGCAAAGCTATTATCCAATTATAGAGAATGGGAGAATAATGCTTAGAGTTCTGATTGGATTGATAGCTTTACAAGAGAGAAGTCTTTTACAGAGTATAAAATACCGTTTCATTTACAAGCTGTATTAACTCATAATATCAATTTAAATGTTGGGTAAAATATTTAGAAATATTATACTAAAAAATGTACACTCTCTTTTTTATATTTACAACTATGAACAAAAAAGAGTTAAAGAAATTAATGCCAGAAAAACATGTTTTCTGCCCTTTTGCTAAATATATTTTAGATAGTGAATTGGATATTTATAGGGATTTCATAAAATTTAACGAAAATAACATTGCGTTAGAGTTAAATAAAATTGAAAAAAGATTTAATGAAACAAAGAATTTATTTGTTGCAAATAATGCACCATATGAATATTTTGAAATTTTAGAGGAGAATTTTGAAAGTAATCATGATAAGTTAAATTCTAAATATCTAATTAATCTAAGAAATTCTCAGGTTATTATGCTTTATTCCTATTTAGAAATTAATTTAAAAAAGGGGTGCGATAATTTTTCTAAATGGCATGATAAAGAGTACAGATTAAATGATTTAAACGGATTTAATGATTTTGATAAAGTGAAAAAATTTAGAGCCAGAATGGTCATTTTTAAATAATATTCGTTTATTGAGGAATGTAATTGTTCACTCACATGGGGTTATAAATAGAGACGATGTTTCGAAGTTTGAGAAATTTTCAACAAATCGGTTTGAAATAATTGAAAGAGAAGAAAAATTAGAATTAATGATTATAAAATCTAATTTTTTATTTGAAATTATGGATAATATTCAGCTATTATTTGAAAAGATTAATGAATTAGAAAAAGATAATTTAAAGAAGGGCATTATTTAAACTATTAAGCTTAAGATAAATATTTTATGATTTGAAATTTAAAAATTTAAAGTAAATGAGTAATCCAATACGTCAACACTATATACCAAAATCCTATTTGAAAAACTTTGGCACGAAAGGTCGCAAACGTACATTTTTAGTTGATGTTTATAGAATTAATGATAAAGTTGAACTTTCAGGAGTAAGTACTTCTGATATTTGTGTTCAAAAAAACTTATACACTATACATACAGATGAAGAAAAAAAGAAATATGCTTTGGAATTATTTTATGCTGAAAATGTTGATAGCGAATATCCAAATGTTTATGAAATCTTAATTAACCCAAATATAAAGCATATAACGCCAGAACAGAAATATAAAATTTTATACGTATGTCTATCACTTTATTTTCGTACGCCAACATACTTAAATTATATAAATCGTATAACGGATGAAGCATTTGACATCGCCTCCAAAACAGCTGATGTTAAAAGTAGTCTAATTAAAATGAACCTATTTGGGGAACAATTAGAGTTTCATTTAGATGAATTGGGTGGGTATAAAGAATCTTATAGAATAAAAAATAAAAAAAAATTCCATTTAGAACATTTAGAGCAATGGCATAAATTCATTCAGTACAAATATGAATGTAATATAAATGTAATTAAAGTTGAAGATAAAACAGCTCCTATAATAACTTGTGATAATCCCGTTTCAATAAAAGGATTTAAAACCACCGAATTTATTGGTTTATTTAACTCTGAAAATGTTATTACATTACCGTTAGATGAAAATCATTTCCTTGAGATACATCCTAATAGGATGTCTGACCAATCAATGATAATAAATCGTTTGGAGCATGATAAGGATTTTGTTTTTACCACAAATTTTATAACAGAATCAAATGCTGATGACCAGTTAATTGGTAAATTAGGATCACTTAAAAAACATTTTGCAATTCAGGAAGAATATAACAAAGAAGAAAATCGGTCAAAATTTGTTAAAAAGGCGAAACATAGGGCGGAAGAATTAATGAGTTTGTTACAATTAGTTGAAAAAGATGGCTTCCCCTCAGTATCGGTTACATCAAAGCTAAAAGAAATGAATAATGACCCGCACTATAAAAATGATAAGCAAATAGATTCTATGATAAAACGTGTAAAGGATTTAGGTAAGTGGTAATAAAAACTTATGAATTGACACCTATACAGATACCTAACTAAACAAAGCCCCGTCATCATTACGATAACGGGGCTTTTTGCGGAGAAAGAGGAACTATCTTTAAATAATTAAGTTATTGAAAATCAAATAATTAAAATAATATATTTCTAATTACGCACCGAATAACGCACCTGATTTATAATTCATTATATTTAAGTAAAGCTGTAACGAGTTTTTTTATTTGGAATTTCAATTTTAAAAGTTTTAAGTGACAAATCGGACTAATCCAATTGAAATTATAACTATTAATCCAGCTATAATAAACGGATAGTAAAAACTATCTGCAATCAGCCAAGTACCTACAACAGGACCTAAAATCTGACCTACTCTACCTGTTGAGCTTTGTATGGATATATTTCTACCTGTATTTTCTTTAGATGTCAATGATACTGCTGATAACAAGTTTGGCGTTACCAAAGCACCACCAGCAGCAAACATAATGATTAATCCATATACCAAGAATTCACTTGTAAAAAAAGGAAAAGCAATCAAGGATACTCCGGCTATTAGGAACCCAATGGCAATTTGCTTTTTAGGAGATAAAAACTTCTCACCATAACTAGCAAATACAGGCTGTAAAACGGCCATTACAGAACCACATAGCATAAAACCTAAACCCAACTGTTTGCTGTTAAACCCTAATTCATCTTTTCCATAGATTGAAAAAACAGTTTCAAACAAGGTCACAACAAATTGGGCTACAAAGGATAGTATGAGTAATACAATAAAATATTTGGTAAATGTGAATCGCAAGCTCACTTTTTGTGTCGTTAACCTATGTACACGAGAGGTGTTTTTTAGCCATTTCATCACAACGAATAACACAATCAATCCTAATAGGGCAACGAATAAAAAGGGCACTGAAAATCGGTCTAAATGTAGCAGATCTATAGAATATTTTATATGAAAATCAGTTTGGGATAGAAAGCCACCAATGACAGGGCCAAAAATAACCCCAGAGCTAATGGCAACGCCTGACCAGGCCATTATTTTTGTTCTCCGTTTTTCAGAAGTAATGTCGCTTAAATATGCGTTGCTAACTGGAATAACTGCTGATGTGAAAATACCACCAAAAATTCGAGCAACATAAAGCATTGTTAGAGATGTGGTAAGACCAGTGAGCAATTGCATAATTACAAAACCGATTAGTCCACAAATGATTATAGGTTTTCGACCATATTTGTCTGAAAGCTTTCCCCAAACCACTACGAATAGTAACTGAAAAAATGGATAGATGCTCGTAAGCAATCCAATATGGAAGTTGATAAGGTCGGTGTCGAGATTGCCCTTTATTGCTAGCCTTTCGGTATAGTAAGGAAGGGTTGGCAATAATATACCATAGCCCAACATCACTA
>CAXBDO010000108.1:0-7664 GCA_963974165.1 uncultured Aequorivita sp. | reverse complement strand
GGCGCTCCATCGCAACCATTTAATTTCGCCTTCCTTGGTTAAAAATCGCGCTTCGTATGAATTTATATTCTGCGGATTCGTAATTAAATTTTCCTTGAAGGCATTTCTATCCTCAATATGAATAAAACTGAAAATAGGATTTTTAAATATTTCTGCTTTTGAATACCCTAAAAGTTGTTTAAAAACCTTATTCAATTTTTTAATATAGCCATCAAACCCTAACAAACATTGTGGGTCTGGAGACATGTCGAAGAAATTTCGATATTCTTCCTCCGTCATTTTTTGCTTTACCACGGCGCCAATTTGTGACCCAACTTCATTTAAAAGTTTTAGCAGATTGGAAAGATAGTCGTGCCTAAACCTTGAAAAACAGATAATACACCCTAAAAATTCATCATTAAAAATTATTGGAATCCCAATAGCCGATTTTAAGTTTGAAACACTAGCGGCCTCTGCCCGCAAAACATGGGGATGGCTCTGAATTTCTTGCCATAAAGTAGTTTCCCCGCTTTCCCAAGTGCACCCTGGCAGGCCAACTCCTTTTTTTAGGGAATGGATATTTGAAGAAGTGGCGTGAAAAAGATCGAATGCTTTGTCTTGGTTTATTTTCGAGATTAAGTTAAGCTGGGTTTTGTCTTCGGAAACCAACCATATCTCACTAACGTTAATGCCCGTTAGCTTAACTAATTTTTTTAATGCACCCGTCAATGAAGACGATAACGAACCAGGGCTGCCGATTGCCTTGGTTAGGGAAACAACAATTTCTTTCCCCATTGTTTTTTCTACTTCGGCAGTAACGTCTTTTGAATTTACAACTATGCCGCCAATGGAAGGGTTATGGAGATGGTTTGATAATTCACTTTGAATCCACCGCCAATTATTTTCCGAATCGGGATATCGAAATGGTTTTATGGATACCCTTTCGCCATTAATAGCCTCTTCAAGATGTTTTTGAAGCCGCGGCACGTCTTCCTCAAAAACAGAATCGAAGGCGTTTTTTCCTATAAAATCCTCTGGCGGTATCCCCAGTACTTTAATGGAAGTGGAGGCAACATATTTATAAACCCCTTTTTTATCTATTATAGCAATTAGATCTGATCCATTTTGAACCAAAGACCTAAATCTAGCTTCATTATCCTTTAACTTCTGATGGGCCTGCGATTCTTTAATTACATGCCCAAGGTTCGATGTTAGGTTCTTTAATAATTGCAATTCATTTTCAGACCAAGTTCTTTCGTGGGTACAATCGTCTATACCTATAAATCCGCAAAACTCAGTGTTTACCATTACGGGCAACACCAAGATGGAATAGATGTTCTGGGACATTAAAACAGTCTTGGTTTTGGAAGTTGGCAATTGTGACACGATTGCCTCAAAGCGCTTCCCTTTCAATAAAGGCTCAAAGAGTAGCGGAAATTGTTTAAAGGGCACAGATTGCAGCTCTGGATTGTCTATCTGCATCTCGTTGGTATCGCGTGCCCATTCCAGGCGTTGCGAAGTAGTTTGCGCCTTAAGATCGTTCTGAAAGAAGTAAATTCTATCTATTCCAATTGTTTCACCTACAATTTGGAAACAACTGTCCAAAGCCGCAACCCAATCATCGGTTTTTAAAAGCAGCTCATTAAGCTCGCCAATTATAGATAGATAATGTTTTTGTTCGCTAATGCGCTTTTCCTGTAAGTACTGGTCTGTTAAATCTATAGCTGTTACTATATCGGCCTGTTTATCCTTGTAGGTTATAAGATTGCTTTTAATCTGTACGTGGATTTTGCTGCCATCCTTTTTCTGATGAATAAATAGTGTGCTTTTGTATCCAGGGGTGCGGGTAAGCGTGTTTTTTATGGCGGTTAATAACTTCGGGATTTCTTCTTTTGGACGAATGTCCTTGATGGTCATTGTTAGAAACTCTTCTTCCGAATACCCGTAATGCTTTATGGCCTCTTGGTTTACAGCCAAAAACCGTAGCGTTTCAACGTCGTAGATCCACATTGGAAACGGATAAAAGTCAAAAATCATCTTATCTGAAAAATTTTCTCCCTTCTTCGGTTTTGTCATTGATAATATCAGTTATAGTGAGGAAATTACTATAGGTTTTGCAACTAATTAAATATTTTAAATTATGGAAGGTGCGCTATTATAGTTTTTACAATATGTGCTTAAACCTTCTTCAATATATTAACTGTACAGTTTGATTAATTATCAAAGTGTACGTAAACATAAGAAACTATATTGAAACTTTATAGCTAAGCGCTAAATTTGTAGGAGAATTATTTAAAATTTTTCGCCCTTTTCAAGGCGCGAATTACTTTCCAATGCAGAAATTGGCAAATATATTCCCTAACAATTCATCATTAGAGATTTCGCCTGTAATTTCCCCAAAATAATTCAAGGCTTGGCGAATGTCTATAGCCAATAAATCGCCACTTAAACCGCTGTCTATTCCTTCCTGAACTTTTGTAATTTCCTCTAAAGCTTTTAGCATGGCATCGTAATGGCGGCTGTTGGTTACAATGGTTTCATTGTTGCGCAGGGCCCCGGTATTTACAAAGTCTAGAAGTCTGTTTTGAAGCTCTTCAACCCCTTTGTTGGTTTTTGCAGATAGCAATAGGTGGGAAGCCCCTTTAATTGAATTTAAGGTAGCATTCAATTGTTCAATTTCTTCGGTTGAAAGTTTATCGACTTTGTTGGCAACGATTACAAGATTCTTAAGTGGATATTTATTTTTAATGGTTTCAATCTCAACTTGAAACTTGGAATCTTGTCCCGAAGCATCGGGATGAAACTTTTCCGCGTCAAAAAGATAAATTACAACTTGCGCTGCCTCAATTTTCTCGAAGGTTTTCTTGATGCCAAGGCCTTCAATAACATCTACTGTATCACGTATGCCGGCGGTATCAATAAACCTAAAGCCTATGCCTCCAATGGTAATTTCATCTTCTATAGTATCTCTGGTTGTTCCGGCAATGTCGCTAACAATAGCACGTTCCTCATTTAAAAGTGCATTCAATAAGGTCGATTTTCCCACATTGGGTTCACCAACAATTGCCACCGGAATTCCATTTTTAAGCACATTTCCAGTTGCGAATGAATCTATTAATCGCTTAAGAACGTGGGTTATTTTTGAAATCAGTTTTTGGAATTCTTCCCTATTGGCAAATTCTACATCTTCCTCGGCAAAGTCCAGTTCAAGTTCAATAAGGGAAGCAAAATTTAATAGTTCTTCCCTTAAAATTTTTATTTCAGAAGAAAATCCGCCGCGCATTTGCTGCATCGCCAATTGATGGCTGGCGGCGCTATCGCTCGCAATAAGGTCTGCAACTGCTTCTGCCTGGCTTAAATCCATTTTCCCGTTGAGGAATGCACGCAAGGTAAACTCGCCCGCTTGCGCCATTCTGCAACCTTTGCGGAGGCAGAGCTGGATTATTTCCTGTTGAATATAATTGCTGCCATGACACGATATTTCAACAACATCTTCGCCCGTATAGCTGTTTGGGTTTTTAAATATGGTAGCCAAAACTTCATCAATAATCCTAGAGCCATCCTTTATATGGCCCAAGTGTACTGTATGTGTTTTTTGTTTTGCAATATCCTTCCCCGAAACGGAAGTAAATAGGGAAGTGGCAATAGAAAAGGCATCGGGTCCGGAAAGGCGGATAACCGCAATTGCACCAGCGCCCGCCGGGGTTGCCATTGCTACTATAGTGTCTGTGTGTGTCATTGGTTGCAAAGGTAAGATTTACTTTTACATTGTTTAAAAATGGCACAAAAAACCGGGAGCTAAATAACTTCCCGGGTTTTTGAATATGAAGTATACTAGTATAAACTCTGACTCTTTTTTAGGCCAGCTATAATTTTGGTGAATTCGCTATTACAATCCTTTCCTTTAATCAAAATATTGGGGTCTGACGGATCTGAAATTAATATATCGTTACAGTTTTTCATGTATTCACTTAAGCGATCGGCTTTAATGTAATACATTGTCATTGTGGTTTTATGGATTAGTTCAGACATTTTTTTAGTGTCCTTTTTTTCTAAAGCCATCTCAAATTCCTTTTGATAGGTAATCATGGCGGCAAGTGTACTGCCCACAAACTTTTTAAGATAATCTGGCTTGTTATTGGCCATCTTAATATAGCGGTCTAGATTAAAACTCTCAACCCCATTAAAATTTGTTAACTTATTTATTTTTTTGACCTTCTTTTTGGAAATAAAATTGGTCTTGGATTGCAATTTTGGCAATTTCCTCTTTTTCTTCTGCTTGCTCCTATAGTACATTTTTAAGATGTCCAATAGTTGTGTGGGGTGAAATGGTTTCGGCAGATGGTCATCTATGCCCGATTTTATAAGATCTTCAATTACATCACCTTTCGTTGTTGCTGAAAAAGCGATAATAACAGGTTCTTTGGGAAGCTTTAGTTTTCTAATTTTTTCAGCCGTTTCATAGCCATTCATTTTTGGCATTTGAAGATCTAGAAAAACTATATCAATAGCATTGTTTTTTATAATCTCTAAAGCTGCGCGGCCACTATGGGCAGTACGGTGCTTTACGTGCCATTGGTCTAAATATTGGGCAGTAATAAATATATTTACCTTATTGTCATCTACCACCAATACCTCATAATTCTCGAAATTTGGAGTTTCGGCCGTAGCAATTATTTTGTCTGCCTTTTTAACTTTCTTCTGATCAACGGCATATTTTATGGCAAAGCTAAACTTAGAGCCTTCATTTAATTTGCTACTAACTGTTAATTGGCTATCCTGAAGTTCCAACAGTTTTTTACTGATGGTCAGGCCAAGACCGGTGCCGCCATATTCTACACTAACATCATTGCTGGCCTGCGAAAATTCCTGAAAAATGGTTTCCAATTTTTCTTCTGGTATACCAATCCCTGTATCGGCAACTTCAAAGTGTAGGTGCACTTCTTTTTTGGTCTTCTTTAGTGCGGAAATAGCTATTGTTATAGAACCTTCCTTGGTGAATTTTATAGCATTCCCAACAAGATTTGTAAGAATTTGGTTCAATTTAACTGGGTCGCCTATAATGTTTTCAGGTATGCCTTTATCTAATTTTAAACAAAGTTCAACTCCCTTCTCCTGTGCTTTAACAGAATAAATCTGTTTTAATACCGTAAGTAAATCCAGGAGGTTGAAAGAACTGGATTCCAATTCCAGTTTTTTGGCTTCAATCTTACTTAAATCCAGAAGATTGTTAACTAAGCTCAGCAAATGTTCAGAAGAGCTTAAAAGCAGGCGCGCATACTCCTTTTGGTTTTCGTTTAAGGGTGTTTTATGGAGCAGATTTCCAATTCCTAAAATAGCGTGTAGAGGCGTTCTAATTTCGTGGCTGATGGTAGCCAAAAAATCTGCCTTTGCCTTAGAGTCTGCCTCGGCCTTGCGCTTTGCCTCCAGAATTTCATTTTCGTAATGCCATCTATCTGAAACATCCAGAATAGTGGCTTGATATGTAGTATCGGTTGATCCTTTTAGCGGAATTTCCCTAACGTTTATAAGGCCGTGAAAAATGCTTTGGTCTTTTCGAAGTATATCGAAATATACTTCCTGTATAAAGCCTTGCATTTTTATAAGTGGAAAAAAATGGGTCTCAAAAAAAATTTGCCCGCCTATTTTAAAAAGGCTGGGCAAAGTTCGTTTATTAATTAATTCATCTTTTTTGTAACCCAACCACCTGGTTAAAGTAGTATTGATATCTATAATCAATCCGTCATTCCGAAATGAAACAGAACCACAGGGCGCGTTTTCATATAAGTCTAAGGCTGCCTCAAGACGTAATGAATCCGACTCTTTTAAAATATCATTTTTACTTCCCACTAAGTGTTGGTTTTAAAGAAAATCCAAGATCGCTTTCGCGGTTTCCTCAGGCGCACTCAAATTAGGGCAATGTCCTGTAGCTTTTAATATTTTAAGGGTCCCGTCTTTAACTGTATTGGCAACATCGGTATTGCAAAAACTGTTACTTAGTTCCTTCCCCAATTGTGGTCTATCCTCATTGCCCATAATTACAGGGGCCATGCTTTGCGACCAGCCTAAATAGTTAATATCTAAAGTATTCAATAATTCGTCTATAGAAGCTTGTTCAAATCCGCCAACATAATTTTCATCAGTGATATAACAGGCCGAGGGACCTATTAAAATCATTTTTGAAAAAATTGAAGGCTTTTTTATGGAAGCTAGCAAACCAATCATGGCACTTACCGAATGTCCTACAAAAATTACATCCTTAAGCTTTAAATGCTCGCAGATTGCCAGAACATCATCTGCATATGCCTGTAACGAATTGTATTTTTCCTTAGAGTAGGCGGTAAGGTCTGAATTGCCTGCACCTATATAATCGAATAGTATTATTTTATATTGCTCCTCAAAATACGGGTACATAAAGCGCCACATATTCTGGTCGCAGCCATAGCCATGTGCAAATAACATTGGCTGACTTCCTTTTCCTAGAACTTTTATATTGAACGATTGCTCAATATCTGTGTACGGGTTAGTTGGCATGGGGACTAATGTTTAAGTTGTTGTTAAAGCTACATAAAAAATTAATATCTACATAAATATAAAAACGACTTCCATTCTTAAACACGTAGAAGTGAAGTAATTTGCTGTCTTTATATATTCAATAGGTTTGCACTAATTTTGTTGCTAAGGCTACCAAATGGTTTTAAAATTAATTAAAACCCAGTTAAATATGTTTTGATAGGCATAGAAATAAAAGTGCGCGACGAAAAATTGACCCCTGTAAAATTAAAATTTTGGGGTTGTAGCTTAATTTTCCGACTAATTATTCAACATTACCGGCATTACAAGCATAGTAACGGTTTCCCCCTCGTCTAAACCATCAACTGGGGTTAAAATTCCGGCCCGATTGGGTAGGCTCATTTCCAATGAAACTTCATCGCTCGTAAGGTTATTGAGCATTTCGGTAAGGAAACGGCTGTTAAAACCAATCTGCATATCATCGCCTTGGTAATCGCAGGTAAGGCGCTCTTCTGCCTTATTGCTGTAATCTATATCTTCAGCTGAAATATTCAATTCAGCCCCGGCAATTTTCAATCGTATTTGGTGGGTGGTTTTACTAGAGAAAATAGAAACACGACGCACAGAATTCAAAAATTGATTTCTATCTATTACCAATTTATTTGGATTTTCCTTTGGAATTACCGCTTCGTAATTAGGGTATTTCCCATCAATTAAACGGCAAACCATTTCAGTGTTTTCAAAAATGAACTTCGCGTTGCTGTCGTTGTATTCAATAGTAACATCTTCTTCACTACCCGCAAGTATGCTTTTTAAAAGCGTTAACGGCTTTTTCGGCATTATAAACTCGGCAGTTTGGGTAGCGCTAATATCGTCTCTGGTATACTTTACAAGCTTGTGGGCATCGGTCGCAACAAAAACAAGATTATCTGTAGAGAACTGGAAAAACACCCCACTCATTACAGGTCTAAGATCGTCGTTACCCGAAGCAAAGATTGTTTTGCTAATTGCAGTAGCAAGCACATCACCTTGAACAACGGTTGCAGATGGATCTTTTAATTCGACCGCATTGGGAAATTCTTCGCCACTGGCGTAAGCCAGGGCATATTTACCGTGATTGCTGCTAATTTCTATAGTATTGTTATCTTCAACCGTAAAGGTTAAAGGCTGCT
>CAXBDO010000107.1:0-7692 GCA_963974165.1 uncultured Aequorivita sp. | reverse complement strand
AAAGAAGGGCAGATTTAACCGATCGCAAAGCTTCCAAAGACTGTGTGTCTTTCGCTTTCATGGCAGTTTTCATTGCCTCCATTACCTTATCCTGTAAGCTCATTTCCGTGTTTTTAATAGCGTACGAAGATACTTAAATATAGCGTAACCCGAAACAGTAAAAATCCAGATTTTTAAAGAAATAAAAAAGCCCGGTTTCAACAAGGAAACTCGGGCTTTCTACACTAAGATTAGAATAAAATTTAATCTACATTATCATGTAAAAATGAATTGTTTCTGCGCAGTTCAATATCATCGGCATCTGTATTTACCGAGGTTCTTGAAATGTTCGATTCGTTTTTTGTTTCGTTAAGATCAATTCCCATTCGCTTATAAGCTGGTTGTTTTTCAATCTCATCTATTCTTGACGGACTGTTTTTAAACTTATAATTGAATTCCTTCATTTTTCTTTTGCGCTCCTCTGCACGATCGCTCAATATTTTTGAAATAGGCGAATTCATTGGGTCCTCATCACCGGTAACCTCAGTTTCCCTTGTAGTAGGCTCTGAAATAGTTCTTTTTTCAAAAACAATTTCTTCGTCCTCTACATCTTCAGCCACAAGTTTTTTGGGTTTTGCGCTATTTAAATGGTCTTCCATTTCTTGGTAATCGTCCAAGCTGTAACGCTTAATACCATTTCCGGAAACCTCGGTAACAGGCACAACCTCTACGTGGTCCCTAACTTCAATTTTTCCCAAATCGAAAAAAACTGGTTCTTCCTTGCTTTCCTTTTCAGCCGATTTGCGGGTTGAATTTATAGGAAGATCAAACATCAAAATTTGCTCTTCGTTTTCCTCTGTTCTTGAAGTTGTACTTACAGGCTTTTCTACCTGCTTTTTAGGAGCTTCAACAATTACGAATTCGTTTACATTTATCTTATTTACCGCAACCTGATTGAATTGCTCAATGTTTCTTGCTTCAACTTCATCATACGAAACCTGAATATTCTTTAATAATTCTGAAGTTTTTATATAGCCTTCAAATGGCAGTTTTTCAACCATTTCAGGTTCGTCAAAAAGCGTATGTCTTACCGCCGACGCTTCCGGCTTAACCGGTGTATTCAAAGGTTTTTCAGGCAATCTAACTGGGCTGGCCGTCGCTTTTGGCGTTAAGGTTTGCTCGGCTCTTTGCTCGTCTTCCAGCGTATGGATTATCTTTTTTGTTTCGGTATTAACTATTTCATTTTGTTGTTCTACGTTAAAACCTGTAGCAATTACTGTAATGGAAATTGAACCTTCCAAGCTCTCCTCTTCGCCAACACCCATAATAATGTTTGCGCTGTGGCCCGCTTCATTCTGGATATGATCACTGATTTCCCCAATTTCATCGATAGTAATTTCGTCGGTCCCGGAAACGATCAGCAACAATACGTTTTTGGCACCTTTAATTTTATTATCGTTCAACAAAGGCGAATCCAGCGCTCTGCTAATTGCCTCCTTGGCTCTATTTGCTCCAGATGCAGTTGCGCTTCCCATAATTGCTGTACCGCTATTGGCAAGCACTGTTTTGGCATCACGAAGGTCAATGTTTTGTGTATAGTGATGGGTAATTACTTCGGCTATTCCACGAGCAGCGGTGGCCAAAACCTCATCGGCTTTTGAAAATCCTGCCTTAAATCCAAGATTTCCATATACTTCACGTAACTTGTTATTGTTGATAACCACCAAAGAATCTACATTCTGACGAAGTTTTTCAACCCCAATCTGAGCTTGGTCATTCCTGGTTTTTCCTTCAAATTGGAAAGGAATTGTTACAATTCCAACGGTAAGGATATCCATATCCTTGGCCATTTTTGCAATAATTGGCGCCGCACCTGTACCGGTTCCGCCGCCCATACCAGCTGTAATAAAGATCATTTTGGTATTGGTGGTAAGCATGCTGCGAATTTCTTCCATGCTTTCAACCGCAGATTGCTCGCCCACTTTTGGGTTTGCACCTGCACCCAATCCTTCGGTGAGCGAAACGCCCAGTTGGATTTTGTTGGGCACCGGACTGTTTTCCAACGCTTGTGAATCTGTGTTACAAATTACAAAGTCTACTCCCTTTATGCCCTGGCTGAACATATGGTTAATGGCATTACTACCTCCACCGCCAACGCCAATTACCTTAATCACATTAGATTGGTTCTTGGGCAGGTCGAATGAAAAGTCTTCAAGTTCTGTGTTGCTGCTCATATTTATATTTTTTATTGCAATTTTTTTTAATTTTTTTCTGCGTTATGCTACTGCTTACTGAATACTTTTATTCAGCGTTGTCCAGAAATTCCTTGAATTTCTCGGCCCATTTATCAAAAAACCTTTTTGAGGTTTTTCGTTCCTGCGGCTCTTCCTTTTCATCATTATCTGAAAGGCTCTCTACATTTTGTGGGCTGTTTGTGGCCTTTTCTTCCACCCCTTCTTCCTCCTCATGCGGAAAACGTTTCATTAACGAAGATTTTTCCTTGCTTTCCAAACTATTAAGCACCAAACCTACGGCAGTTGCGTACATAGGGCTGGTTGTTTCGGCATCGCTATCGCCCGCCAAATGCTCATTTGGGTATCCAATACGGGTATCCATACCGGTAATGTACTCTACCAATTGTTTTATATGCTGAAGTTGCGCCCCGCCACCTGTAAGTACAATTCCGGCAATCAACTTCTTTTTTGGGTCTTCGTGCCCGTAATTTTTAATTTCCATGTACACCTGCTCGATAATCTCAATAACACGTGCGTGGATAATTTTCGACAGGTTTTTTAAGCTTATTTCTTTCGGTTCCCTTCCGCGTAACCCCGGAATAGAAACAATTTCATTGTCTTTATTTTCTCCCGGCCAAGCGGATCCAAATTTTATCTTTAAAAGTTCAGCTTGCTTTTCTATAATAGAACAACCTTCTTTTATGTCTTCCGTGATAACATTTCCACCAAAAGGAATAACCGCTGTATGACGAATTATGCCATCTTTGAAAATAGCTAAATCTGTTGTTCCTCCACCTATATCGATAAGGGCTACACCCGCTTCTTTCTCTTCTTGGCTCAATACAGCCTTGGCAGATGCCAAAGGCTCTAGGGTTATGGCTGAAAGTTCCAAACCTGCACTTTTTATACATCTACCCACATTGCGGATAGAAGAAACTTGGCCAACAACCACGTGGAAATTTGCTTCCAAACGTGCGCCGTACATCCCAATCGGTTCTTTTATTTCTGCCTGCCCATCTACCTTAAAATCTTGTGGTAGCACGTGCAATATTTCTTCCCCCGGAAGCATAACAAGTTTATGGACTTGGTTGCACAGCCTGTCTATATCTTCTTCTTTTATAACATCTTCCCCATTGCTACGGGTAATATAATCGCTATGCTGTAAGCTTCTAATATGTTGCCCTGCAATACCAACCACTACATCCTGTATTTTCATTCCAGATGATGTTTCAGCGTCCTGCACGGCTTGCTGAATAGACTGTATGGTTTGGGTAATATTGTTAACAACGCCTCTGTGTACGCCAAGACTTTTTGCCTTGCCTATACCCAACACCTCCATTTTGCCATAATCGTTCTTTCTTCCAATCATTGCAACTATTTTGGTAGTTCCAATATCCAATCCTACAGCAATATTATCGTTTTCCATGGCCTTACTTTTTTGTGGCAATTACCTGATTTTCAAATTTTAGGTTTACCATTTTGTACCCAAAAAGTGTACTGTCTTGTTTTGTTTTTTTATAAAAAGCTTTAAAGTTTTGAAACTTTTTTTCAATGTTTTCCGGTTTTCCGAATAGCACCTTAAAATCCATTTTCCGAAGCGCCAACTCTATAGTGCCATCAGGATTTTTATTAATGCCCACAACGCTTTGCTTCATAAATTTATCTTCGTTTATTTTAAGCAATAATGTTGTTACCTCATTGAAATCTTTATCTGAAATTCCGGTAATAAGCGGCACCCTTGCAGAGTACACAGTAGACAGCGGCATCCTTTTTCCATCGGCATCTAAGTAATAATCTGGCGTGGCAGACACTCTTCCAATTGGATTGCGCTGCTCAATCTTCGCCCTTAACGTACCATCTACAGACACATACACCTGAGCATCACGAATCATAGGGTTTTCCTGCAGTCTTTGCTCCATCTTCTTCAAAACTAAAGTTTCTTTATCTATGCTCGTAACCTTTGCGTGATTTTGTATCAACAATTTATTAACTGTATCGTAGGTTATAAAAGGGCTGTTCTCGTCCACAAATTCAACCTCCAATTTTTTAATTTTTCGAGCCTCATTCCGCTTTTTTGTGAAGCTGAAAAGAAATGCCATTATGCACAGCAAAACGATAAATTTAAGTATCTCGAGACTACGTTTCATTATTCAATATTTTAGTTAATTTTTTAACCTCGGCCCCAATATCGCCGGCACCTACCAACAATTTAATCCTGCATTTTGAGGTTAATAATACTTCGGGCAAGTCAGACTTATTTACCAGTTTTTTGTTATCAGACTCTATCTGCCCTAATAGCCATTCAGAAGTAATGCCGTCAATAGGTTCTTCCCTAGCTGGATAAATATCTAACAATACAACTTCGTCTAATTTTGAAAGGCTATTGGCAAAACCTTGTGCAAAATCGCGGGTTCTGCTAAATAAATGTGGCTGAAAAACAATCTGTTTTTGATCGTTGGGATACATTTCTTCCACCGCCTGAAAAAGGGCGTCAATTTCAGTTGGATGGTGTGCGTAATCGTCTATTAAGACCAGGGAATCTGTTTTAATTTTATACGAAAAACGACGTTTAACACCTGTGAAAGATGCCAGTGCTTTGGGCAGGCAGTCGGTCGGGGAGCCTGCTTTAATTGCCATGCCCAAAGCCATGATGGCATTTGTAAGATTGTGGTGTCCGGGAAGATGAAAAACCAAGTTTTCAATAGTTCCATCCGGAGTTTTAAGGTCGAAATGATAGGCGCCGTTTTTAATTATTACATTTTGCGCTTCATAATCGGCATTTTCTTCTACTGCAACAGTCATTCCATCTAATGGAAGATGCTGCTTTATAAATATATTTTCTTCTTTTTCGACTAATTTAGCGAAGCTTCTAAAAGCATTTTCAATTTCATTTACATCGCCATAAATATCTAAATGATCGGCATCCATCGATGTTACACAGGCAATATCAGGACGCAGTTGTAAAAAGGAACGGTCAAATTCGTCTGCCTCAACAACCGTAATCTCGCTGCCCTTATAAATAAAATTTGAATTGTAATTTTCTGCTATTCCTCCCAAAAACGCAGTTACCGGCATATTACATTCTGCCAATAAATGCCCTAAAATGGCTGAAGTAGTAGTTTTTCCATGCGTACCCGCAACCGCCAAACAAAGTGTATTTTTTGAAACCTCGCCCAAAAGCTGTGCGCGTTTTAAAATGGAGAATCCTTCAGCAAGGAAATAATTATATATTTTATTGTCCTTAGGAATGGCGGGCGTATAAACCACCAAAACATTTTCATTTGCAATTACCTCTTGCTGAATCTCAAAAACATCATCAATAAATGTTACCGAAATTCCTTCCGCAACCAATTCATCGGTTAAATCTGATGGGGTTTTGTCATAACCAAACACAGCCTTTCCCTGCATTTTGAAATAGCGCGCAAGCGCACTCATTCCTATGCCGCCGATGCCGACGAAGTAAAAAATTTGTATGTTGGTTAAATTGTTCAAAGTTTCAGGTTTCAGGTTTCAGGTTTTTATTGATATTTCGTATTTCGTATTTCGCCCTTCGTATTCGTCGCTCGTATTTCGTGTTTCTATAATCCATTGGGGGTTTAGGGGTTTAAAAGTTTAGTGACGAATGTTTGCTAAACTTTTAAACACATAAACCTTCTCAACTTTTTTTCAATAATTTTTCAATCTCTTCAACTATATCTTTCGCCGCATTTGGTTTCGCCAATTTTTTGATATTTTCTGAAAGCGATTTCTGTTTTTCTTCGGAAGCCAACAAAGCTGAAAATTCACTTTCGAAATCGGTAGCCAATTGGTTTTCCTTAATTAACAGCGCAGCATTTTTTTCTGAAACCGCCAACGCATTTTTTGTTTGGTGATCTTCGGCAACATTTGGTGATGGAATAAATATTACCGGCTTGCCAACCAAGCACAATTCCGAAACCGATAAGGCTCCCGCCCTTGAAATAATAAAATCTGCGGCGGCATAGGC
The DNA here is from genome assembly GCA_963974165.1 of uncultured Aequorivita sp. GTDB lineage: Bacteria > Bacteroidota > Bacteroidia > Flavobacteriales > Flavobacteriaceae > Aequorivita. The sequence continues at coordinate 1,494 of CAXBDO010000107.1, read as the reverse complement.
CAGATCCATTCTATTTAAAAATGGATGTATCTGCACGCTATGGCTGCCTTTATTTTTATAAGATTCCTCATAAAACTTTCCACATTGCCAGATAACTTGCAGCTGTTGTTTTTCGAAAAAAGGAAGCGATTTTTCTATTAGTTCATTAATTTTCCTCGCGCCCAAACTGCCACCTAAAACCAAAAGGGTTTTTTTGTCATTTTTCAAATTGAAAAATTCCATAGCTGCCTGCTTTTTTGAGGCGATTTCAAGCAAATCCTGCCGAACTGGATTGCCGGTTAATGAAATCTTTTCCGAAGGGAAAAATTTCTCCATGCCTTCAAAAGCAACACATATTTTTTGAACCTTACTACTTAGCCATTTATTTGTAATGCCCGCATAACTGTTCTGCTCCTGAATTAAACAAGGAATACCCTTCAGCGCAGCCATTCGCAACAAGGGCGCACTGGCATAACCTCCGGTTCCAATAGCAACATCGGGCTTAAATTTCTTCAATATTGTATGCGATTTACGAAGACTGGAAACCAATTTTAAGGGGAAAGCGAGGTTTTGCAACGACAAACTTCGCTGTAAGCCAGATATCCATAGTCCTTTAATCTTGTATCCGGCTTGCGGCACCTTCTCCATTTCCATTCTATCTTCGGCACCAACAAATAAAAACTCAGCTTCAGGGAAGCGGGTCTTTAATTCGTTCGCAATAGCAATGGCGGGGTAAATATGCCCGCCTGTACCGCCACCTGAGATGATGAATTTTTTAGGTTTCAAGATTTCTTGATTTTTCAATTTCGTATTTCGTATTTCTAAATAGTTTCACTTAAAATATCCAACGGATTTTCTTCCGCTTCTTCCTTAGGCACTACTTCGCGCCTTGCACTAACGCTTAAAATCATCCCCAGAGCCAAGCAGGGCATCCATATGGAAGTTCCCCCACTGCTCATTAACGGTAGGTTTTGCCCTGTAACAGGGAACAATTCAACGGCAACCGCCATATTTATCATCGCCCTAAAAACAATGGGCAGACCCACGCCAATAACGAGCAGTTTTCCAAAAATGGAAGTCGATTTGTGGGCAACCACAACAATTCTGAATAATAAAAACAGGTAGAGCACCATTAAAAACATGCCGCCCAAAAGCCCAAATTCTTCAACTATAATGGCATAAATAAAATCGGAAGAAGATTGTGGCAAGAAATTTTTCTGAACGCTTTTGCCCGGTCCCAATCCGGCAATTCCGCCAGAAGCAATGGCTATTTTGGCCTTTTCAATTTGATAATCGGCCTCAGTATCTTTGTTGTCGCTGAAGTTTTCAACACGGCTAATCCAAGTATCAACCCGGTTCGGGAATACTCCGGGAAATGCCTTTGCCGTGAGCACGAACAGTGTTAAGAAAACTAAACCTGTACCTAGAATAATTCCTAGATATTTTAACGGATAACCGCCCACAAAGACCAACATTACAATCATACAAAAGAAGATTGCAGTCGTTGAAAAGTTA
>CAXBDO010000106.1:0-7721 GCA_963974165.1 uncultured Aequorivita sp. | reverse complement strand
GATCTTATTATTTTTATTTCTTAATAATATTCGTAAGTCAATTCTTCAATTAGTACACCGTTCTTTTCAACCACTGCACTTGTTGGGTAACCATCTGCATTGTAAATTGTTGTTTTTGTTTTTACATAGTTAGAATCTGGTATAGAACAGTTATAAGTAATTTGCGTATAATTGTTTTTCGACAAATAATTATGTCTTTTAAATAAGCTCTTATGATCGCCAATTGTAGCGTTTGAGTAATTGTTTTCAACACAATCGTATAACGGGTTTATTCCGTCATCATATTCAAAGGTATAAGTACCTGTAAATCCATTACTTCCAGTTTCATTAATCAGGTTTATATTATCGCCAGAATATTCAATGGTTTGTGTAGCTGTACCCGTATCAGTACTAATGTAATTTCTTATTATTTTTCCAGCAGCATTGTAGTAAATCTCTCCATAGATTGAAGGCTGCTCAAATGTAATTCTATCGGTTTCAGTAGTGTAATCGCGAATACTTAAAACATCACCAAGCCCATTTTCGAAGGTGATACCGTCAATCTGGTTATTAGAATCGTAAGCAAAAATATCTTTACTATGTTGTACGTTGTTATCATAAAAAAGATTCTTTTCGCTAATTAGTCCTGAACTGTTGTAGTTGTATAACCAATTGAAAGTCATTTGTGGATGGATTGAACTTTCGCTAATAGTTTGGCCTGATTCATCAAACAATCTTTCTAAGGTATAATTGTCTGTATTTTGGGTAAAACTGAAATTTTGGCTAAACTTCTTGATTTTTAAATCCTGTGGCCCATCGGGATCGTTATCATTGCTAGAACACGCGAACAACAATACACTTGCTGCAAATAGAAATAGTCTTGTTTTCATATAAATTGGTTTTATGAATATCCCACAGCTCTGCCAATTAGCGTTGCAGTAGTACATTCGGTTATTTTTACATTTACAAAATCTCCTGCTTTGTAATGTTCTTTCGGAAAAACCGCAACGTTGTTATGTTCTGTCCTTCCGCTCCATTCGTCTTTATTTTTCTTCGATTCCTTTTCAATTAAAACCGTAACAACTTCACCTAAAAAAGCTGCCGTGCGAATGGCGCTATGGCTTTGCTGCAGATTTACAATTTCGGTCAATCTTCGGCTTTTTGTTTCTTCAAGCACATCATCTTCCAGCTTTCGAGCCGCCATGGTTCCTGGTCTTTCAGAATATTTGTACATATAGCCAAAGCTATATTTTACATATTCCATAAGGCTTTTTGTGTCCTGATGGTCTTCTTCCGTTTCCGTTGGGAAGCCAATAATCATATCCTGCGAAATGGCACACCCGGGGATTATTTCCCAAATTCTGTCTACCAATTTCATATATTCTTCCCGGGTATGCTGGCGGTTCATTTCTTTCAAAATTCGCGTGCTTCCACTTTGTACCGGAAGGTGGATATGGTTACAGATATTTTTGTGTTTTGCCACGATATGTAAAACTTCTTCGTGCATATCTTGCGGATTACTGGTTGAAAACCGAATGCGCATTTTTGGGTGGGCCGTAGCAACCATATCCAGCAAGAGGGCAAAATCTGTAGCGGTAGCCTGTTGCATTGTGGAAGCATTTTTGAAATCCTTTTTCAGGCCGCCGCCGTACCATAAATAACTATCTACATTCTGTCCCAAAAGGGTAATTTCCTTGTATCCTTTTTGGGCTAAATCATTAACTTCATTCAAAATACTCTGCGGGTCGCGGCTGCGTTCGCGGCCACGTGTAAAAGGAACCACGCAAAAAGTGCACATATTATCGCAACCGCGGGTAATGCTTACAAAGGCGGTAATTCCATTTCCGCCCAATCTTACGGGCGAAATATCGCCATACGTTTCTTCCTTGGAAAGGATAACATTTACAGCATCGCGACCTTCTTCAACCTCCTTTAAAAGATTTGGAATGTCTTTATAGGCATCTGGCCCAACTACTAAATCGACAATTTTTTCTTCCTCGAGAAATTTTTCCTTTAAACGTTCGGCCATACAGCCCAGAACGCCCACCTTCATTTTTGGGTTAACGCGTTTAACGGCGTTGTATTTTTCCAAACGTTTGCGCACGGTTTGTTCCGCCTTATCGCGAATGGAACAGGTATTTACCAAAACAAGATCTGCCTCCTCAAGTATGTTGGTAGTATTGTAACCTTGGTCTGCAAGAATGGAAGCTACAATTTCGCTATCACTAAAATTCATCGCGCAGCCGTAGCTTTCAATATATAATTTTCGGGAATTGTTTGGTCGCGCTTCCAGCGTTAACGTGTTTCCCTGTGTTTTTTCATCAATAATCTTTTCCATAAAAAACCGAACCTCATTGCATTTTACAACCTTATGTTGTAGAAGCGGCAAAGATACAAATAATAGCTAACGGTGACAAAGTGTCAGATTGGTTTTTGAGATAATAAATTTTAATCCTTTTTTGGGTCACGAATTCACAAATATTCAGAGACATACTTTCTGCGTGCTTCACTACCACCTAGTTATTTATAGGTCTAAATTTCTTGAATCTACACCTATTATTATATACAGAAATTAAGGTAAAGGAGGGGCAATAAACTGTAGCGATTTGCGAATTTCCTTACCTTAATCATTGGTATAAAAAAATTCATATACTTTTGCAAACACAATAATATAGGATATGGCAAAGAATTTAGTGATAGTTGAGTCCCCGGCAAAAGCAAAAACAATTGAAAAATTTCTAGGGAAGGATTTCAAGGTTTCCTCAAGTTTTGGGCACATTGCAGATCTACCCTCTAAAGAATTAGGCGTAGATGTTGAAGGAGATTTTACACCTAAATATGTAGTAAGCAGCGATAAGAAAAAACTGGTTGCCGAATTAAAAGCACTTTCCAAAAAAGCCGATATGGTTTGGTTGGCGAGTGATGAGGATCGAGAGGGAGAAGCCATTGCATGGCATTTGGCGGAAGAATTGAAATTGGATAAAAACAAAACAAAACGTATTGTTTTTCACGAAATTACAAAAACTGCCATTTTAAAGGCTATTGAAAATCCTCGCCAAATTGATTATAATTTGGTGAACGCCCAACAGGCACGTAGGGTTTTAGACCGGTTGGTGGGCTATGAACTTTCGCCCGTGCTTTGGAAAAAAGTAAAAGGCGGACTTTCTGCAGGCCGTGTACAATCTGTAGCGGTGCGCTTAATTGTAGATCGCGAACGCGAAATAGAAGGTTTTACACCTGTTGGATCGTATAGAATTGATGCCGAATTTACCACGCCAGATGACAGTAAGTTTAAGGCAAAACTGCCAAAGAATTTTGAAACTGAAGAAGCCGCACGCGAATTTCTTCGGAAGAATTTAGGGGCCGATTATAAAATTTCAGACTTAACAAAAAAGCCGGCCAGCAAATCGCCAGCGGCGCCATTTACCACTTCCACATTGCAGCAGGAGGCGGCGAGAAAATTATATTTCTCGGTGGGTAAAACCATGACGATTGCCCAGCGACTTTATGAAGCAGGACTTATAACCTATATGCGTACCGATAGCGTTAATCTTAGTAATGACGCCAAAAGTGCCGCACAGAAGGAAATTATTTCCTCCTACGGAAAAGAATACAGCAAGCCACGCGATTATAAAGGGAAGAGCAAAGGTGCCCAAGAGGCCCACGAGGCCATTCGTCCTACAGATATGAGCCAGCACACAATTACAGGCGACCATGACCAAGCACGATTGTATGATTTAATTTGGAAAAGAACCCTGGCCTCGCAAATGAGCGATGCGCAATTGGAACGTACCAATGTGAAGATAGACGTACTTTCCAAGGAAAAGGTTTCGGAATATTTTAGCGCAAACGGCGAGATGATAAAGTTTGACGGATTCCTAAAAGTATATTTGGAAGGAACCGATTTTGAGGAAGAAGAGCAGGAAGGAATGTTGCCAAATATGAAAAATGGCGATACCCTTCAAAACAATTATATAACGGCCACCGAGCGTTTTACGCGTCCGCCGTACCGTTTTACCGAAGCTTCGCTCGTAAAGCAACTTGAGGAATTAGGGATTGGAAGACCTTCCACCTATGCCCCAACCATTTCAACAATTATTAGCAGAAACTATGTTGAAAAAGGGAGTGTTGAAGGCACCGAAAGAAAATATATTCAACTAACGCTGGAAAGCGATTCCATAAAAGACAAAACCCTAACCGAAACTGTTGGATCCGATAAAGGGAAATTGGTGCCAACCGATATTGGGATGATTGTAAACGACTTTTTGGTAGATCATTTTGAAAACATTCTGGACTATAATTTCACCGCCAAGGTGGAACAGGATTTTGATGATATTGCTGAAGGAAAAGAGGAGTGGACGAAGATGATGAAGGACTTTTACGCCGAATTTCACCCGCGCGTTGAACACGTAGAGGAAAATGCAGATCGCGAAAGCGGCGAGCGCATTTTAGGCGAAGATCCAGAATCTGGAAGAACAGTCTTGGTCCGCCTTGGGAAATACGGCCCAATGGCACAGATAGGGGCGCCAGATGACGAGGAGAAAAAATTCGCCAGCCTTCGCCCAGACCAGCAATTGCACTTGGTTACCTTTGAAGAGGTGATGGATCTTTTTAAACTTCCAAAAACCTTAGGTGTATTTGAAAATGAGGAAGTGGAAGTAAATAATGGCCGTTTTGGTCCGTATGTTCGTTTTGGAAAAGTCTTTATTTCCCTTCCGAAAGGAATGGATCCGCTAGATGTAGATATGGCTTTCGCAAAGGAGCTTATTGAGGAAAAGAAAAAAGCAGACGCTCCTATATATATGTATGAAGATCTGCCAGTTCAAAAAGGAGTTGGGCGTTTTGGACCGTTTATAAAGTGGAACGGGATGTTTATTAACGTAAACAAAAAGTACGATTTCGATAATCTTTCCAATGAAGATATAGAGCAATTAATAGAAGACAAGAAGCAAAAAGAAATTGATAAGCTTATAAATGAGTGGCCCGAAGAGAAAATTAGAATAGAGAAAGCTCGATGGGGGCGCTTTAATCTTATTAAAGGGAAAACCAAGGTAGAGTTGCCTAAGGGCACCGAGGCCGATAAGATAACCTTGGAAGAGGCACAGGCACTTCTTGAAAAGAAGAGTCCGAAGAAGAAAGCTGCTACCAAGAAAAAAACCGCTACTAAAAAAACTACAACCAAGAAAAAAGCTACAGCTAAGAAAAAATAATGATAGAGTTTTTATCTCCAGTTTCAAAAAAAGTATTGGCGCACCGGGAAATTTTGCCACCCGGCACCTTGGGAAAACAAATTGACACCCACACCAAATTAGGGGAACTGCCCAACCTTAAAAATGTGAGGTTCGCCCTTCTCGGCATTAAGGAAAATCGTGGAGATGAAAATTATATTGGTGAAGACCTAACTTTTGACAATTATAGAAAAGCCTTGTACTCCCTTTATCCAGGAAACTGGAACTACAATATTATAGATCTTGGCGATATTGAAAAAGGAGAGTCTTTGGAAGATACCCATTTTGCTGCCAAAGAAGTTATTGCTGCCCTTTTAAAGAAAAATATCGTGCCCCTTATTTTTGGGGGCGGCCAAGATATGGCCTACTCACAATACCGGGCTTTCGATCATTTGGGGCCTATGGTGAATGTGGTTAATGTAGACAACCGTTTCGATCTCGGAAACGCCGAATTGCCAATATCAAATAAATCGTACGTAGGTAAAATGGTGGTGGAGCAACCGTATAAGCTTTTTAATTATAGCGCTTTGGGGTATCAGTCCTTTTTTAATGCTCCCCAGGAAATTGCTTTAATGGATAAGCTGTTCTTCGATGCCTATCGTCTTGGCGAGGTTACGGCCGATTTAACTTCGGTTGAGCCCATTATGCGCGATGCCGATATGGTTACTATAGATATTACAGCAATAAAAAACGCCGAATTAAGTTATAAAACAAATGATAGTCCAAACGGCTTTGATGGTCGTGAAATTTGTGCTATTTCCAGATATGCCGGTATAAGCAACAAAGTAAAATCTTTTGGGGTTTATGAATTGAGCAATGCAATAGAGAGCAAAAGTGGCGCAATGCTGGTGGCGCAGATCTTTTGGTATTTTATTGAAGGGGTAAATTTTAGGGTAGAAGATGACGACTTTGAAAATGAGGACCGCTTCACTACTTATAAAGTGCCAATAGATGATGAGGTTTTGGAGTTTAAAAAGAGCAATAAAACAGAAAGATGGTGGATTGTTTTGCCATTTATTTCAAATGTTAATAATAAATTAAAAAGCCGCACGTTATTACCTTGCACTTATGGCGAATATTTGAGTGCGTGCAATCAGGAAATTCCTGAAAGGTGGCTTAAGGCCCGCCACAAGAACGAAGTATAATCAAAGAAAACAAGTAAAAACTGGGATCGGTGGATTTTCAAAAAAAAAATTGTTTTTTTGAATTTTTATAGATAGGTTTACGCCCTTGAATCTCGAAATTTAACCAAAATACCTATGAAGAAGTTTATTGCATTAACTGCGATCGTTGCCTTTTTATTCAGTTGTAACTCCGGAGATCGGGGTGAACTGGTAGGGGCGAAGGGTAAAAAATGGTATTCTCAAAAGCCTTATGGAATGACTCTTATACCAGGGGGCTCCTTTATTATGGGTAAAAGTGATGACGATTTTGTTGCCGTAAATGATGCGCCAACAAAAACCGTAACGGTTCGCTCATTTTATATGGACGAAACCGAAATTACAAATGCTGAATATCGTCAATTTGTGAATTGGGTGAGAGATTCTACAGTAAGATTACGTCTTGCAATACAAGCAGACATGGTTGGGGCTACTCCTGGCGATGGCGGAATAGGCGAATTTGCCTTCGTTGACCAAGAAAATGAAGAAATGACCCCGTACCAACAATATATGTACGATAATTATTTCGGAATGGGTGAAGATTTCTACGCCGGAAGAAAATTGAATGATAAAGTAGATATTATTTGGGACACTGCAGAATATCCAGACGAGTACTATTCAGAAGTTATGGATACTATGTACATTCCAACGGAAGAAGCATATAACGGACAACGTACTATTGATGTTAGCAAGCTAAAGTTCCAGTATACTTATATGGATATTCAGGCTGCGGCCAGAGACAAGACCAAAAGAAGAAAAGATTTCATTAAAAAAGAAGAATTAAACATTTATCCTGATACAACCGTTTGGATTAAAGATTTCAATTATTCATATAATGAGCCAATGCACAACGATTACTTTTGGCACCAAGCTTATGGCGACTATCCTGTAGTTGGTGTTAACTGGAAACAGGCAAAAGCATTCTGCGCTTGGAGAACTCTTTATAAAAACGCTTACCAAAAATCTAAAAAGAACAATTTTGTAAACTCTTTCCGTCTTCCTGGTGAAGCGGAGTGGGAGTATGCAGCACGTGGTGGCCTAGAATCTGCTACCTATCCTTGGGGTGGGCCTTATGCGAAGAACGACCGTGGTTGTTTCTTGGCAAACTTTAAACCGCTTCGTGGAGACTACGCTGCAGATCAAGCATTGTATACTGTAGAGGCTAAAAGTTATGAGCCTAACGATTTCAACTTATATAATATGTCTGGTAATGTGGCCGAATGGGTAGCCTCATCATACGATCCAGCTTCTTATGATTATACTTCTACAATGAACCCGAACGTGAACGACGACGACAATATGCGTAAAGTTGTTCGTGGCGGTTCTTGGAAAGATGTAGCTTATTTTCTTCAAG
>CAXBDO010000105.1:0-7722 GCA_963974165.1 uncultured Aequorivita sp. | reverse complement strand
CCTCATCGCGATAGCCCAAAGTTAAGATCAACGCACTTTTTAGACCCTGTTCTTTTAAACCTAATAACTCATCAACAGCTTCAGGTGAAAATCCTTCCATAGGCGTAGCATCAACTTTTTGCTCTGCTGCCGCGGCAATTGCCATTGCAAATGAAATATAGGCCTGTTTGGAAGCGTGGTTGGCGTGCCAATCTTCGCTTAACGGTTCATACATACCCCATAGCTTTTCCTTATAGGCATCCATGGTTTCGGGTGGAAGTCCGCGCTGTTCCAAGGTGTATTCAAAAACAGATTCTATTCTTTCCAAGGTATATTCATCCCAGGCAGCAAAAACCAAAACGTGGGAGGCATCCAATATTTGACTTTGGTCCCAGGCTACCGGTTTTATTTTCTGCAACAAATCCTTATTGGTAATAACAAAAATTTTATACGGCTGAAGGCCTGAGGAAGAAGGCGCCAAACGGGCAGCTTCTAATATATAATCTAGTTTTTCCTGTGGAATGGTTTTCCCATTCATCTTTTTTGCGGCGTAGCGCCATTTTAAATCTTCAAGTAAATTCATCGTTGAATTTTTATTTTTGGGAATTCAATTTATCCAATAATTTTTCGGCAACCAATTCAGACGAAGCTGGGTTTTGTCCGGTAATAAGCAGACCGTCCTCCACAGCGTATTCTGCCCAATCATCTGCTTTGGAATAAATTCCGCCATTCGCTTTCAGCATGTCTTCAACTAAAAAGGGAACCACATCAGTCAACTGTACTGCCTCTTCTTCACTATTGGTAAAACCGGTAACTTTTTTACCTTTCACCAAGGATTCGCCATCTGCTGTTTCGGTATTCTTAAAAATTGCTGGGGCGTGGCAAACTGCAGCCACAGGCTTGTTATTCTTATAAAAAGACTCGATTAGGGCAATAGAGTTTTTGTCTTCAGCTAAATCCCATAATGGGCCGTGGCCTCCTGGATAGAAAACGGCATCGTAATCTGCTTGGTTTACGGTTTCTAATTTTACTGTATTGGCAAGAATTGTTTGGGTTTCGTTGTCTTTATAAAAACGAATGGTTGCCGGGGTTTGGGCATCTTCCGTTTCACTTCGTGGGTCTATTGGTGGCTGCCCGCCTTTTGGGGAAGCAATGGTAATTTCAACGCCCTTATCTTTCAAGAAGTAATAGGGTGCTGCAAATTCCTCAACCCAAAATCCTGTTTTTTCGCCTGTATCTCCTAATTCGGAATGGCTTGTCAATACAAATAGTACCTTTTTCATGTCTTCTTTTTTTAGTGTTTTAATTTCTTCATTTTCAGTTTCTCGTTCCTGTGAATTGCCACAAGAGGTAAGTACTGTGGCGATTACCACCGAAAGAAATATTAATTGCTGTTTCATATTCATATGTAAATATTGACAACGCAAGAAAGTTCATGCCCTGCCTATTTTGTTTGACACAAAGTTACAGTTCATAAAGCACAAAAAAATTGACCTATGGTAATAAACTAACCTTGAACCAGTTCTTTACGGATTCGGCTAAGACTTTGGGTGGTAATTCCCAAATAGGAGGCGATGTGGTAATTTTTAACACTCTGCTCTATATTTGGATAGGAATGGATAAAATTTAAATACCGCTCTGAGGCAGATTGCGAAAGATTTGAAATAATTCTTTTTTGAAATGAAGCAAAGGCGCGCTCCATCTTTTTGCGGAAATAGGATTCAAAGATGGGCAATTTAAGGTAGAGCATATCCATATCTTGCTTAGATATTTTAAAGAGGGTGGTATCTTGAAGGCTCTCAATATGCATAACAGCTTTACTACTGTTAAAAAAAGCGGTATAATCGCTGATCCACCAATCTGCAATAGCAAATTGCACCGTATGTTCCTTGCCGTCCGCATCTATATAATAGGTACGTAAGCATCCATCGGCTACATAATATTGATCATAAACCAGTTGTCCGGCTTCCAACAGTAGGCTGTGCTTCGGTAGCGCGAGTTTTTTAAAACTTTGCGCTATTAGATTACTTTCCTCTGAAGAAAAGCTTAGTTCCTTAAAAATGGTATTTATACTATCGGTCTCCAAGTTCATAATTCATTCTTAAAGGTGTTCGGTTAATTTGAAACGTGGAGTTTAAGCATTCAAGCCCATCAAAAACTTTTTGGGCGTGGTGCCAAATTTTTTCTTGAAGGCCGCAATAAAATGGCTGGAGGTGCTGTAACCCACTTTCAGTCCAACTTCATTAACGTTATGGGAGCCAGTTGCCAAAAGCTGCCGCGCCACTTCCATTTTATAATCGAATAAAAAGCTAAAAACCGAATCGCCATAAATCTGCCTAAAACCTTCTTTCAATCTATTAATGGGAAGGTTAATTTCATCTGCCAGTTCTTGAAGTGTAGGCGGTTCCGCCATTCTGGCTATCATTATCTGCTTTGCCTTTTTTATCTTCACAACATTGTCTTCATCAGCCAAAAACGGACACTGTTCTGCATCCACATCTGCGGGTCTATTGAAATATAGGCTCAACAATTCATAAGCCTTCGCTTTAAAATATAAAGGCTTAATTATTGGGTGCAGGTTATAGTTCATTAATTGGTTCAGGACTATAGCCATGGAAGGTGAAATCCGCCCGTCTTTATAATATTTTCGGTCCTTATTTTCATCGCTCAAAAAGGTGATATAATTTGCTTCTGTTGAAAAAAGTCCGTGAAATTTATTGATAGGAAGCAATACCGAAATCACCCACGAATGCTTTTCTAACTCAAGATTGATGGGCAAATCGCGCTGCGGGTTATAGAGCAGTAGCGAATTTTCTTCGGCGATGGGCAGAACATAGTTTCCGTCATTAAATAAAAATGAAGCCGAACCCTTTATACAAAAGTGGAACTGAATAAAGGTCGCGCTAACTTCCCGCTTAAAAGTTTGGTTTTCATCACTTTCATTATTGAATTTTAAGATGAAAAACCCTGGCTCTATCATGGTTTCTTCATAAAAACTTTGAGCGACATTTTCTTGTAGTTCCATATCGTAATTGATTTGATTTTATTTAGAATTGTTCTAAATACGGCCAGATGTTAAAGCATCATAGACCGCTAATTTAGGGCATATGTATGATATTAATCATTTTTTTAGTATTTTTAACAGGCATCGACATAAAAGATACCGCTGGCGTTATTTTTTAAAATATAATGCCCTTACATTTGCCTGTTATTAATATGGAATGTCCTCAAATTTATGCTTACCGAAAAGAATTGTTTTGGACATTGCAATTTCCTATTTCTCAAATATTAATCGTGGATGAAAAATAATTTGAAGACCTATACTGGGGAATCACTCGAAGGAAATTTTTATGCCATCGGCCTCAACTACAAAAAAGCAGATGCCGACATCCGCGGTCGCTTTAGTATATCCGATAGTGCCAAAGAGAATATCCTAATCCAAGCGAAAGCCGAAGGAATTTCTACACTTACCGTTATTTCTACTTGTAACCGTACCGAATTATACGGTTTTGCACAGCATCCCTATCAACTTATAAAATTACTTTGCCAACATACCAACGGCACCGTTGAGGATTTTGAAAAAGTAGCCTATATCTATAAAAACCACGATGCTGTTTCGCATCTATTTACCGTAGGAACGGGTTTGGATAGCCAGATTCTTGGTGATTTTGAAATTATAAGTCAGCTGCGCAAGGCCTTCCGCGAATCAAAAAAACACGACATTATCAATCCATTTATGGAGCGGCTTGCAAATGCGGTTATTCAAGCTAGTAAGCGTATAAAGAATGAAACTGGTATTTCATCGGGTGCAACATCCGTTAGTTTTGCTGCCGTACAATATATTATGGCGCGCGTTCCACAAATTTCTGAAAAGAATATTTTGCTTTTTGGCACAGGGAAAATTGGCCGAAATACATGTGAAAACCTAATCAAACACACCAAAAACGAACATATTACCCTTATAAACCGCACCAAAAAAACGGCGGAAAAAGTTGCGGGTAAATTCAACTTAATTGTTAAGGATTACGCCGATATACAAAGCGAAATTGCCCAAACCGATGTGCTTATTGTTGCTACGGGGGCACAACAGCCAACTATTTCAAAAGAGCTTTTATTCTTAAAAAGACCATTGTTGATTTTAGATCTTTCAATCCCCAAGAATGTGGCCGATGATGTTTTGGAGAACGACCTTGTTACCCTGGTGCATATGGACGATCTTTCTGCAGTAACAGACCAAACCTTAGAGCAGCGTTCGGCGCAGCTACCTTTGGCAAAGAGAATTATTGCTGAAATTGAAAAAGAGTTCAATCAATGGGCAGATCATAGAAAATATGCCCCTACCATAAATGCCCTAAAAAATAAACTTCTTGAAATTAAGGCAGGTGAAATTGATTTTCAACGCAAAAAAATTGACGGTTTTAATGAGGATCAGGCCGAAATAATCAGCGACCGACTTATTCAAAAAATCACTACCCACTTTGCCAACCACCTAAAAGGCGAAGAAGGTTCTACCGAAACTATAGAATTTATAAGAAGGGTTTTCCAACTTGAAACTGCCTAGTCTTGAAAAAAACAATCAGAATTGGCACCCGCGACAGTGAACTTGCACTTTGGCAAGCCAACACCGTAAAATCTCAACTCGAAGAATTAGGTTATAGCACCCAATTGGTCCCGGTAAAATCTACCGGCGATCTGGTTTTGGATACGCCTTTATATGAAATGGGCATTACAGGAATCTTCACCAAAACCTTGGATGTTGCAATGCTAAACGGCACTGTTGATATAGCTGTGCACAGCATGAAAGATGTACCCACTCAATTGCCAATAGGCATAGTACAAACCGCGGTTCTTGCACGTGCCACATCAAACGATATTTTGGTAACCAAGGGCGCTATAGATTTTGAACAACCAAATACTATTGCAACGGGTAGTTTACGGAGAAAGGCGCAATGGCTCCACCGATATCCTAACCACAAGGTTGTAGACCTGCGCGGAAATGTGAATACCAGACTTCAGAAATTAAAGGATAATGATTGGGCGGGCGCCATTTTTGCGAAAGCAGGCTTGCACCGAATTAATCTTCTTCCAAAGAATTATACAGATTTAAATTGGATGCTTCCCGCACCAGCACAAGGCGCAATGGTTATTGTAGCCTTAGAGAATGATGAATTTTGCAGGGAAGCTACTGCAAAGTTAAATGTAGAATCTGCCCAGGTTTGCACCCACATAGAACGCGAATTTCTAAGAACGTTGGAGGGTGGTTGTACCGCGCCAATTGGAGCTTTTGCCGAAATTATTGACGATGAGGTGCTCTTTAAAGGTTGCCTATTTTCTTTGAATGGAAAGGAAAAACTTGAAATTGAAAAAACCGTAAAGATTGCCAACCACCAAGATTTTGGAAAGGAATGTGCCTTGCAAATTCTGAAAAATGGGGGGAGTGAATTAATGGTGCACATTAAAAAGCAGCTCAGCAATTAATTTCATTTAAAATGAAAAGCGTTCTCTCAACTAAAAAATTGAGTAATTCACAAAGAGATTTGCTTTTGAATGCATCTGTTTCCTTGGTTGAATACAACGCTATAAAAATTCAATTTGAGTCTTTACAAGTTTCCAACAACATTAAAAACGCAATATTTACCAGTCAGAATGGTGTAAATGCTTTTTTCGCGAATATTTCCGAAAGAAAAAATAGTATTGAAAACTGTTTCTGCGTTGGCGAGAAAACGAAATTGCTCTTAGAACAAAAAGGCCAGAAAGTGATTAAAATGACCGAATATGCGTCAGAATTGGCTGAATATTTAGTTAACAATTACAAAAATGATTCATTTCATTTTTTTTGTGGAAATATTCGAAGCGAAGAAATTCCTTCAAAATTGAAAGATAATAATATTTCATTTGAAGAAATTGTAGTTTACAAAACCACTCTAAACCCTAAAAAATTTGACAGAAAATTTGATGCTGTTCTATTTTTCAGTCCCAGTGGTGTGCGAAGCTTTATTTCAGAAAATAAACTTGATAACAGCAAGGCAATTTGCATTGGTACTACAACCGCTTCTGAAGCAAAAAAGTATAGTGAAAATGTGGTCATTTCAAACGCCACAACCGTTGAAAGCGTCATTGCCAAAGCGGTAAAAACATTGAATTCCTATGATTAAAAACGATTTATTCCTAAAAGCCCTTCGCGGCGAAACCGTGGAAAGACCACCAGTCTGGATGATGCGCCAGGCGGGAAGATACTTGCCAGAATTCCAAGAAATAAAAGCGAAATACGATTTCTTCACCCGTTGCCAAACCCCAGAATTGGCGAGCGAAATTACAGTACAGCCCATTAGAAGATACGGGATGGACGCGGCAATTTTGTTTAGCGATATTTTGGTAATTCCGCAGGCAATGAACATTCACGTAGAGATGAAACCGGGCATTGGGCCGTGGGTGCCAGAACCTATTCGCTCAATGAAAGATTTAGATCGAGTAATTGTACCCAATATTAACGAAACACTTGGTTATGTTATGGACGCCATAAAAATGACCAAAGAAAAATTGAATGATGAAATTCCGTTAATTGGTTTTGCTGGAAGTCCGTGGACTATTTTATGTTACTGTGTGCAAGGCCAAGGCAGCAAAAATTTTGATAAAGCCAAAGAATTCTGTTTTACGGAACCTGTTGCTGCACACCAATTGCTACAGAAAATAACAGATACAACAATTTTGTATCTGAAGGAAAAAGTAAAGGCTGGCGTAAATGCTGTGCAGGTTTTTGACAGTTGGGGCGGTATGCTTTCACCAACCGATTACCAAGAATTTAGCTGGCAGTATATGCAGCAAATTATTGATGCCCTAAAAGATGAAACGCACGTAATCGCATTCGGAAAAGGGTGTTGGTTTGCATTGGATACTATGGCGAAAAGTGGTGCATCTGCCTTGGGTGTAGATTGGACTTGTTCTGCTAGAAACGCACGTTATTTAACTGGAGGGAAGATTACCTTACAAGGTAATTTTGATCCCACCAGACTTTTTAGTCCACCTGCTGAAATCAAAAAAATGGTAAAACAGATGATTGATGAATTCGGAAAGGATAGATATATTGTGAATTTAGGCCACGGTATTTTGCCTAATATTCCACTAGAAAATGCGGGTGCATTTATTGAGGCCGTAAAAGAATACAAGCAGGATTAAATGCTGTGGCAGATTTTTAAGAAGTTGGATTTTAAGCAACTTTTCGCGTTGCTTTGGCTGTTTCTAAAAAATCCGCTTTACGCTTTTCCCACTATTTTCGCAACGCAACGATGTATGAATATAGCGTATAGGGAATACGGAAGCAAACATCATTTAAGCAATAAGGCGAATGCATTTAGGCATGTGCTATGGGTTGTTTTAATTGCCAAAAGATGTTTAAACTGGCGGAAGAACGAAGAAAAAGCAAAGGCATGGGCCAAGGCATTTACAGACTGGCATGAAGATTTTTCTCCAAATAGAGCTTTGGAGCGCACAATGGATTTGCACAATAATAATGTGGGAGTGCTGCTATTTGATGAATTAAAAAATAAAAATGAAGCCGAAATTGTTTCATTTCTAAAACAAAAAGCTTCGGAAGCGGTGAAGATTAAAACTATTGAAGAAGCTGGAAATGTGGGATTGAAACTTGTTTATATAGCAGATTAACAATTAAAAGATTCCCGCCTTCGCGGGAATGGGATATGATTAAAAACATTCTAAAAGGCATAAAAGCATACGCTGGTACTT
>CAXBDO010000104.1:0-7733 GCA_963974165.1 uncultured Aequorivita sp. | reverse complement strand
CTATAACAGACCCCAAAGGTCTTGAAGACCTTTGGGGTCTAATTGTAAACTATGAATAGAATACAACAAAAATTAAACGAAAACAAAAAGCTGCTTTCCATCTATTTCACTGCGGGCTACCCAAAATTGGACGACACAGTTGAAATTCTTCAACAATTAGAAAAAAGTGGGGTAGATATGGTAGAGATTGGTCTGCCTTTTAGCGACCCATTGGCAGATGGGCCAACCATACAGGCAAGTTCGCAAGCGGCTTTGCAAAATGGAATTACAACCGCGTTACTTTTCGAGCAGCTTCAAGATATTCGTAAATCGGTTTCAATTCCTCTTATTATTATGGGATATTTTAATCCCATTCTTCAATTTGGAATTGAAAATTTCTGCAAAAAATGTGCGGAGGTAGGTATTGATGGGCTAATACTCCCCGATCTTCCATTGGCCGAATATGAAGAACACTATGCTAGCACTTTCAAAAAATATGGATTGATCAATATTTTCTTGATTACCCCGCAAACTTCAGATGCACGAATTCGCAAAATTGATACTGCTTCAGAAGGATTTATCTATATGGTAAGCAGTGCTAGCGTTACGGGTAATTCAGCAGGATTCGGCCCCGATCAGGAATCGTATTTTAAGAGAATTGCTTCCCTTTCACTTAAAAATCCGCAGATTGTTGGCTTCGGTATTTACAATTCCCAAACTTTCCAACAGGCAACCAGATTTGCGCAGGGAGCTATTATAGGCAGCGCTTTTATAAAAATGCTTACTGATAAAGGAAAGGGTGGAATTTCAGGATTTATAGGCTCCATTAGAGAGGTTTAACCATTATTTAGCACCCATTTAATACTTTTTATGATTTGTATTTTTTAGTTTAGACATCGATTCAACTTAAAAAAACAATATCATGGAAAAGAAATTTGAAAGAAAGACCGAGCAAAAAAATCCTACAAACCCTACTGGAAATACAAATCAAGAAACCAATAAGTTTGATATTGATGAAAAAACCATCAAAAAGCAACAGCAAAAAAAATAATGGGTAAGGGCGACAAGAAAACGAAGCGCGGTAAAATAAGTATAGGAGCCTACGGAAAGTTACGGCCCAAACGTAAAAAATTCAGCATTAAACCATCACCATTGAAAGACGCCCAGAAAAGAGACTTAAAATAAATTTGATTTTCGTTTTAAGTTGAATTTTAAGGTATTTAGAAACAAGTTTCGTTTTTAAATACTTTTTTTATTTTAGAATTTCAGGTTTTTTAAATTTATGGGATTTCCGCCTTTGGTGATTACGGGGCTTCACTATCTTTGCCAAGAATAGATAGCTACCTAAATGAACCAACCTGTTTCTGGATTTTCGAAGAAAAACAAAATTGAAAAAATTGAATGGCTTGCGGAACATTATCTGCAAAACAATCCAAATTCTATTGAAACCTTAAAGAAGTATTGGAATCCCGATGCTTCCCTTCAGCAGCTTCACGACGATTTTATAGAAAACACCATTTCCAATTACTACTTGCCTTTTGGCATTGCCCCCAACTTTTTAATAAATGGAACGTTATACGCGCTGCCTATGGTTACCGAAGAAAGTTCGGTAGTGGCAGCAGCAAGCAATGCCGCAAAATTTTGGTTGGAGCGCGGGGGCTTTAAGGCTGAAGTAATTTCCACGGAAAAAAATGGGCAAATTCACCTTAATTATTTTGGTGATGAAAAAGTGTTGGAAGCTTTCTTTGAAACTGTAAAACCAGCGCTTCACCGTAGTATTCAAGACATTGAAAAAAATATGAAGTCCCGTGGCGGGGGGTTAAAAGAATTAAGCCTAGTCGATAAGTCGAACATATTAGAAGGTTACTTTTATATTCACGCAACTTTTGAGACCCTAGATGCTATGGGGGCCAATTTTATCAATAGTTGTTTGGAGCAAATGGCACATACTTTTGAAGAGGCTGCAAAAATCCACGAAGCTTTTCAAAAAAATGAGAGCTATCCAGAAGTTGTTATGAGCATTTTATCCAATTACGTGCCCGATTGTTTGGTGCGGGCAGAGGTAAGCTGCAAGGTTGAAGATCTAACTACCAAGAATTACGAGGGCAAACAATTTGCTGAAAAATTTGTTCGCGCTATTGAAATTGCGAAAACCGAAACCCGCCGTGCCGTAACCCATAATAAAGGGATAATGAATGGTGTAGATGCCGTAGTTTTAGCCACGGGCAACGATTTTCGCGCCGTGGAGGCGGGAGTGCATGCTTACGCGGCTAGAAACAGTTATTACGGAAGTTTGACCCACGCCAAGATTGAAGACGATATTTTTACCTTTTGGATTGAATTGCCTTTGGCCGTTGGCACGGTGGGCGGTTTAACCTCGCTACATCCCCTAACAAAACTTGCTTTTGAAATCCTTCAAAAACCCGATGCCAAGGAATTGATGAAAATTCTGGCCGTTGCAGGCTTGGCACAGAACTTTGCCGCAATTCGCTCCTTGGTTACAACCGGCATCCAAAAAGGCCATATGAAAATGCATTTGATGAATATTTTAAATCAATTGCAAGCTACCAACGAAGAAAAAAATAAGGCGCTGGAATACTTTAAGGAAAACGCGGTTACACATAATTCAGTAGTTGAATTTTTGGGAAAGTTAAGAATGTAATGGGGAAAATGATAATTGAAAAAATGTCGTAAATTTATGAACATGGACGTAAAAACAAAAAAACTTGATATAATAGAGTGGTTGGTACATCTAACAGATGAATCAATCGTAGAACAGCTTTATAACTTTAAGAAAAATTCGAAAGAAAATTTACTTCCTCGACTTTCAAAAGAAGAAAAATTAGGTATTGAACGAGGCTTAATTGATTACAATGAAGAAAAGATTAGCAGCCATGATGAAGTTACTGACCGTATTAAATCAAAATTTCCTTTTCTGAAATGACTATTATCTGGACAGATGAGGCAGAAACCAGTTTTACAAATATTTTATTATATCTAACTTCTGAATTTTCTAACCGAATTACCCAAAAATTCTACAACGATTCTTATAAGGTATTGAACCAAATAACTATCGACCCCTTCCTTTTCAGAAAAGCTGAGATACAGAATGTACACAGAGCAGTTATACATAAATTTACATCTCTATATTATAAGGTTGATTTAGAGAAGAACTCAATCGTTTTACTTTTCTTTTTTGACACAAGACAGAATTTAAATAAAATTGATTTTAAACCCTAATTCATTGCCCAAAACCTTTCACAGTAACGGAAAATTATTGCTCACTGGCGAATACGTGGTGCTTGATGGCGCAACGGCTTTGGCAATTCCCACAAAATATGGGCAATCGCTGGAAGTGGCTAGTAGTGAAGAGAAAGCCATTCATTGGAAAAGTTTGGATGAACAGGGTTCGGTTTGGTTTGAAGATTTCTTCGATCTAAAGAATTTTGAATTTAAGAATTCTGGGGATGGTATTTCTAAAACCCTTTCCAAAATTCTTCGCGAAACCAGAAAATTAAATCCTGATTTTCTTTTGGGAAATCAAGGAGTACAAGTAACTACAAAATTGGATTTTCCTCGTAATTGGGGCTTGGGCACTTCTTCTACATTAATAAATAACATTGCCCAATGGGCGAATGTAGATGCCTTTCACCTTTTAAAAGCTAGTTTTGGAGGCAGTGGTTATGATATTGCCGCAGCCAAACAAGACGCCCCAATTTTATATAGTTTAGATTCAGGCGAACCTAAATACGAACAAGTACTACTACCTTGGAATTTTACCGACCACTTGTTTTTTGTATATCTAAACCAAAAACAGGACAGTAAAAAAGGTATTGCCCAATACCGAAAACAAGAGGCAGACCAATCTACGATTCAAAAAATTTCTACTATTAGCAAAAATTTTCTCAGCTGTGAAACACTTCCAGCATTTGAAAAGTTGATGAATGCTCACGAACAGCTTATTTCAAAAACGATAAACCTGCCCACAATCAAGGCACGTCTTTTTCAGGATTATCCCGGAACAATCAAAAGTTTAGGCGCCTGGGGCGGCGACTTTGTATTGGCCACAGGGAATAAAACTGATTGGGAATACTTTAAAAAGAAGGGTTTTAAAACGATTATTCCTTTTGACAAAATGAAAAAATAGACTTTGGAAGTCAACGTAGAAATAGGCTACTGTAGCAAAAGAACGAAGAAACATGCTTCTGAAAAACAAAAAACCCGAAACAAATGTTTCGGGTTTTTAAGTGGTGCCTCCAAGAATCGAACTAGGGACACATGGATTTTCAGTCCATTGCTCTACCAACTGAGCTAAGGCACCATTATTGAGACGGCAAATATAAAGCTATTTTCGTTTTTCCAAAACAATATTTAAAAAAATAAAAATAAATTTCGGCTCAATTTTATAGTGTTCTAACAATTACCTCATTATGGAATTGTATTTTTACAGCCTTATTCCATAAAAATGAACCTGGTAATTGATGTTGGAAATACGCTCGTAAAGCTTGGAGTGTTTGATTCTGAAGCGTTAAAGCATAAAAAAACCTGTGTAAAATCAGATTTTTTGGCCACGCTTGCAGAAATTTCAGAAAATTATACCGCAATAGAAGCTTGTATAGTTTCCTCGGTTTCGAATCTTTCAGAACACCAACTTTCAAAATTAAAGCAGCTTTATAGTGTGATTATTTTAACACACGAAACCATGATTCCCTTTAAAAATCTTTACGCTACTCCCCAGACGCTAGGAATTGACCGTATAGCTCTGGTTAGCGCAGCCGCCCATCAATATCAAAATAAAAATGTTTTGGTCATAGACGCTGGTACCTGTATTACCTACGACTTCATTAATAAAAATAATGAATATTTAGGAGGTGCCATTTCTCCGGGAATTACGCTTCGTTATAAATCATTGCATACGTTCACCGCCAAATTGCCGTTATTGGAAGCAGACAATGCAAAAACAACAACCGGCAACAATACGGCAACAGCCATACACGCAGGGGTGGTAAATGGAGTATTGTTTGAATTGGACGGTTTTATTGAGACCTACAAAGGTAATTATGAGAATTTAACAGTTATTTTAACAGGAGGGGACGCACATTTTTTGCGAGATAGCATAAAAAATGACATCTTTGCCAACCCAAATTTTTTATTGGAAGGCTTGAACCATATTTTAGAATATAACAAACATTGATGTTTAGACAGATACTAGTAGGTTTTTTTATACTTATTGCAAGTGTAGCTGTGGCCCAGGAAGGAACCACCTCTCCATACTCTTTTTATGGAATCGGCACCTTAAAATTTCGTGGAACCGTTGAAAATAGGTCTATGGCAGGACTTGGAATATTTTCAGACAGTATCCATATCAACCTACAGAACCCTGCATCCTATTCAAGTTTGCGATTGGTTAACTTTTCGGTAGGTGCAAGCCACAAGGTTTCAACCCAAAAAAATGAAAATAACAGCCAAACCACTTCCACTACTTCTTTAGATTATATTTCTATGGGAATCCCGATGGGAAAATTTGGAATGGGCTTCGGCGTTATTCCTTATACTGCGGTTGGCTATGATTTTTATTCTGAAGTTCCCGATGGATTAACGGAATATACCGGATCTGGCGGTTTGAACAAAGCATACCTTTCTTTAGGTTACCAAATAACCCCTGAATTTAGTTTGGGTGTAGATGCAAACTACAATTTCGGGAAAATAGAGAATACCGCTACAACCCAAAAATCTGATGTTCAATATGGAACCCGTGCTTTTAATAGATCTGATATTGCAGGATTCAGTTTCAATTTAGGTGCCCTTTATAGAACAATGATTACAGAAAACCTTGAATTAACAGGGTCTGTAACATATACCCCAGGTACAGATTTTACTTCAGAAAACTACAGACGCATTGGCACTGTTTCTATTACGCCGGTTGGAATTCTAACTGTTGACGAAAGAGATATAGCAGTAGCAGATACCGAATTTACTTTCCCTTCACAATTTAGCATTGGTGCGGGTATTGGGAAACCAAAACATTGGGCAATTGGAGGTGAATATACCAACCAACAAACCAGTAATTTCAACAATCGCGCCTTCAACATAGATAATGTTACCTATACAAATGCTTCTAAATTTCGTGTGGGAGGATTTTATATTCCAAATTATAATTCATTCGGAAACTACTTTCAACGAGTGGTTTACCGTGCCGGAGCAAGGTTTGAGCAGACCGGCTTAAACGTGAATGGACACGACATAAACGAGTTTGGCATATCTTTTGGAGTTGGTATGCCCGTAGGCCGATTATTCTCTAATGTAAACCTTGGATTTGAAATCGGAAAACGCGGAACCACAGATTTTGGACTGATTCAAGAAAATTTCTTTAATACTTTGTTTAGCTTCTCTTTAAATGACCGTTGGTTCGAAAAAAGACTTTATGATTAATATCAATAATTTATACACCATGAAAACTAAATTCCTTTTATTATTTACAATTGCACTTCTTTCCGTTTCAGGAACATCTTTTGCCCAAGCTCCAGATGATTGTGCTATCTCCCTATCGTATTTTACGGAACCAGCCAAAATAAAAAATTATGAGGCCGCACTTCCACATTACGAAAAATTAATAAAAGAATGTCCAGATTATAATCTTGCCATCTACCAATATGGTGTAAAGATGTTTGAATACTTCATTGAAGAAAAAGGCGATAAAAGCAAAGTGAGCGACCTTATAGAAGCCTACAAGCTAAGATTGCAAAACTTCCCTCAACAAACTAAGGAGGGTGACGTACTTGCAACAGTTGCACAGATTATGTACGACAACAACCTTGGTACAAAAGCAGAGCAGTTTAAAGCTTTTGACGAAGCGTTTACCAAATACCCAGAAGACTTTACTAGCGGAAAAAGTTTATATACTTACTTCTCTCTAGCTGTAGACCTTCACAATAATGGTGAAAAAGAATTGCAGGAAATCTTCAATCTGTATGATGTTGTTATCAGCAAAATAGACACTGAAAAAAACAGCCTTGCAGGAAAACTTACTCCTTTAATGGATAAGGAAGAAGCTAACACTCCTTTAACCGATAAAGAGCAACGTGCAAAAGATGTTTACGAAAACAATCTTGGTGTATATGCTACTGTTGAAGAAAGCGTAAATGGTAAATTAGGTCAATTGGCAGACTGCCCTAACCTTATTCCTCTTTATGAAAAAGACTTCGAAGAGAAAAAGAACGATATTGATTGGATAAAGGCTGCAAGTAATAGACTTGATGCAAAAGATTGTGATAGCCCATTGTCTTCAAAATTGGCAGTTCGTCTTCACGAATTGGAGCCTAGTTCAACTTCTGCTTACCTTTTGGGTAAACAAGACGAGGCTGAAGGTAAATCTTCAAAAGCGTTGGAGTACTTTAACCAAGCTGCAGATCTTGAAAAAGACAATTCAAAAAAATACAGAATCTATTACAGTATTGCTGAAAACTTCCGCAAGAAAGGAAGCTTTGGTACCGCAAGAAATTACTATAACAAAATGTTAGAGGTGAAGCCTTCTGCAGGAATTGCTTACTACAAGATTGGAGCAATGTACGCCGATAGCGCAAATGGATGTGGAACTACAGTTTTTGAAAAAAGAGCTATGTACTGGTTAGCTGCAGATATGATGGACAAGGCTGCCCGTGTAGACGGAACAGTTGCCGGAAATGCTAGAGCAGCAGCTTCTTCTTACAGAGCCCGTGCCCCGCAAGCAAGCGATATCTTTTCTGAAGGTATGG
>CAXBDO010000103.1:0-7749 GCA_963974165.1 uncultured Aequorivita sp. | reverse complement strand
CTGGGAAAGCTTCAGCTAGCATTTCTGTCTGTACCGCACCCAAGGCCAAAACATTGAAAGCCGGACCGGTTTCCTTATATTCTTCGGCCAACAATTCGGTTAAGGTAATTATCGCGCCCTTGCTACTGCTGTATGCGCTTAGGCCAGGAAACTTGACGCTCCCTTGAATGCCGCCCATACTGCTAATATTTACTACGTGCCCGTCCCTTTTCATAAATGGAAGCACTGTTTTTATAAGTGAAGCAGGACCAAAAACATTTACATCATAACACCTTTTAAACTCTTCGGAAGAAATTTCAGAAAAAGGTTTGTTCACCAAATAACCAGCGTTATTTATAACTACATCTACATTTTTAAAACTAGATTGTAGATATCCTGAAAGTTTTGTCATTTCAGCTTCCGTGGCAATATCAAATTCCAGAGCAGTTACCTTATTCAACCTTAAATCTGCAATAGGTTTTGAATTCCGCGAAAGTGCCAAAACCTTGTGGCCAGCTTCGGAAAATAGTTTTACCATTTCAAAACCGATACCACGGGAAGTGCCTGTAATTATTATGTTTTTCATGGATTGAATATTTGAGAAAGACCCCAAAGGTCTCAAAGACCTTTGGGGTCTAATCAATTAAAAACCTAACAGGTATTGTAGTCCTGTAAGGTTTAGTTTTAATTAATTAAACAAACATAGTAACAGGATTCTCGATATACTGTCGCAATGTTTGCAGGAATTTAGCACCTGTTGCTCCATCAACTGTTCTGTGGTCGCAGGCCAGCGTCACGTTTATTGTATTTCCAACAACTATTTGTCCATTCTTCACAACTGGTTTTTGAACAATTGCACCAACAGATAAAATAGCAGAATTAGGCTGATTTATGATTGAAGTAAACTCCGTAATTCCAAACATTCCAAGGTTTGAAACTGTGAATGTACTGCCCTCCATTTCCTGTGGAGTTATCTTTTTATTACGTGCCTTTCCTGCAAGTTCTTTTACTTGTCCACCAATCTGTGAAAAAGTCATTTGGTCTGCAAATTTCAATACTGGCACCAATAATCCTTCATCAACCGCAACGGCAACGCCTATGTGAATATGCTTTGCTATTCTTGTAGCTTCTGGCGTCCATTGGCTATTAACTTGCGGATGCTTGCGCAATGCCATGGCACACGCTTTTATAACCATATCATTAAAAGATATTTTAACATCCGGATCGGCATTTATTGCTTCGCGAGCGGCAATTGCGTGATCCATATCCAATTCAACGGTTAAGTAATATTCTGGAGCTGTAAATTTAGATTCGGACAAACGTTTTGCAATGGTTTTACGCATTTGCGAGTTTTTCACTTCCTCGAAACTTTCAGTTCCAACCGGTGTGTAAGCTTGTGAACCACCTGCAGCAGGTTGGTAATTTTCAATATCGCTTTTTACGATACGCCCATTTTCACCGCTTCCACTTACTTGGCGCAGATTAATTCCCTTTTCTTCAGCTAAAATTTTAGCTAAAGGGGAAGCGAATATGCGACCTTCGTTTGTAGCAGTTTGTCCTTGTTGTTTTTTATCTGAAGAAGTTTCCTTTTTCGTTTCTGCTTTTTCGGAAGACTTAGGTGAATCTTGTTTTGTCTCCTTTTTATTATTGGAAGATTTATCTTCGGAAGCCTTAGTCTTTGAATCGGAAGAACTTTTTCCTTTTTTAATACTTTCTTCAATACCGGACACATCGGTTCCTTTTGGGCCGATTATGGCGAGCAATGCATCAACCGCAGCAGATTCTCCTTCGCCTATGCCTATTTTCAATAGCGTTCCGGAATAGAATGACTCAAATTCCATCGTAGCTTTATCGGTTTCAATTTCAGCCAAAATATCGCCTTCCTCAACAGTATCTCCTTCTTTTTTCAACCAAGAAGCAACCGTTCCTTCCGTCATAGTATCGCTTAAACGCGGCATGGTAATAACCTCAACACCTTCCGGCAAATCATTCCCGCGAAGGCGGGAATCTCCCTCTTCTGTGTCAGATTCCTTCTTTTTAGATGTTTCCGTTTCTTCTTTTGACTTCTCGTCAGAATCTTTATCCTCTTCCGAAGAATCGCTTGAAAACGCTTCTTTTTTATCGTCAGATTTCCCACCAATCAAAGCAGAAATATCTTCATCTTTTTCCCCTATAATTGCTAAAAGTGTATCTACAGCAGCAGTTTCACCTTCATTAATACCAATGTGCAGCAACGTACCTTCGTAAAAAGACTCGAACTCCATTGTGGCTTTGTCGGTTTCAATTTCGGCAAGAATATCGCCTTCCTTTACGGTATCGCCAACCTTTTTAAGCCAGGTTGCTACCGTTCCTTCTTCCATGGTGTCGCTTAAACGCGGCATGTTAATTACTTCTGCCATTTCTTATAATTTATCTGATAAAAACGGATAATCTTCCTGTTCGTAAACAGTATCGAACATTACGTTCTTTTCTGGATACGGAGATTCATCGGCGAATTTCTCGCATTCTTCAACCATATCTTTAACTTTTTGGTCTATCTTTTTTATGTCTTCCTCGGTTGCCCATTTGTTCTCATAAATTTGATGGAGCACATAGGTAATAGGATCTTCCTCCTGTTTTTTGGCAACCTCATCCTTTGTGCGGTAATGCTGGGCATCGCTCATTGAGTGACCGCGGTAACGGTAGGTACGCAATTCTAAAAATGTTGGGCCATCGCCTCTACGGGCACGTTGAATCGCTTCATCCATTTCTTTGGCAACAACCTCTGGTTTCATTGCATCTACTGGTTTGCAAGGCATCTCATAGCCCAAACCAAGTTTCCAAATATCGGTATGGTTGGCTGTTCTTGCTACCGAAGTTCCCATAGCATAGCCGTTATTTTCCACACAGAATACAACTGGCAATTTCCAAAGCATGGCAAGGTTAAACGTTTCGTGAAGTGAACCTTGACGGGTAGCGCCATCGCCCATATACGTTAGGGTTACGGCATCTCTGTCAAAATATTTATCGGCAAAGGCCAAGCCAGCACCCAATGGAATTTGTCCCCCTACAATACCGTGACCGCCATAAAACCTATGTTCCTTAGAAAATATGTGCATAGAGCCTCCAAGACCTTGGGAGGTTCCAGTTCCTTTTCCATAAAGTTCGGCCATTACTTTTTTAGGGTCAACGCCCATCCCGATTGGCTGTACGTGATTACGATAAGCGGTAATCATACGGTCTTTGGTAAGATCCATAGCGTGCAAAGCGCCTGCCAATACGGCTTCCTGACCATTATAAAGGTGTAGAAACCCCCTTACTTTTTGATTGATATATACTTGTGCTAGTTTATCTTCAAACTTGCGCCAAAAGAGCATGTTCTCGTACCAATCTAGGTACGTTTTTTTGGTGATTTTCTTCATCTATCTGCTATAAGTTTTTCCAGAGGGGAAAATTTATTAAACGGATAACAAAAGTAGTACTTTATAAGCAGAAAAAGCAAATTACAAATCCCAAAAACGAATCTTAAATAAATTCCAGATTTCAAATAAATCACAAAATTGAAAATGGAAAAATGAAATAAATGACAAGCCCGCCCGAAGGGAGAGTTAGCATTGATACTTTGAATTTTATTAATTGGAATTGGTGTTTGTGATTTGAGATTTGAGATTTGGTGCTTTCCCTAAAGGTATTTGGCATCAAAGCCAAGCGGCAACAAATCCATTACCGAATTCACTTTTACGATTTTTCCGGTTTCGCCCATGAAGTAAACGGCGATTGGCGATTTTTGCTTTTGTTCGTACTCGAGCATGGACTGTCGGCAAGCGCCACAGGAACCTATGGGCTCCGAAAGTAATTGGGTAGCCGAGCTGGCCGAAATTGCCATAGGCATTTTCACGTGCTTGCTGCGCCTTATTCATTAATTCTTGAATGTCTTTGGGAAGTTCTGAAATGTTTTCATAAACCTCCAATTCAATTTCAACCTTTTGTTTTTTCATTTAAATTTTTAGTCGATTAGTCGATGTGTTTAAAAGTTTAGTAATTGGTTGAGAAATTATCCTCTCTCAACTTCTCAACTCATAAACTCATCAACTTCAAACCTAGTATTCGTCGTACTCATCTCCGAAGTTGAAAGTCAAGCCAAAACGAAGGGTACCATCCAAGGGGCTGTTAGACAGTTTCGAAGTAGAGAATATTGATTGCGGTATAGCGGAAGCCTGCTCCAAACGACATAAATTTTCTACTTCCTTTTACATCGCTTTCATTAAAGTAACCTGTACGGAATGCGAATACATCTTGATACCAATATTCGGCACCTAAGGCCCAGGTAAATTCCTTTAACTCTTCACTGAAACCATCAGGAGCATCATTAAAGGAAGAAAACATACCACCAAAGAAGCTTTCGTTGTAGTAATCATCTTCATTGTTGATAGTACCGTCGTTGTTAGAATCGCTTGGTGTTGGCACCAATAATTTGTTAACCTGTGCAGATACGCCTACTTTGTTGTATTCATCCAAAATAAAGTCGAAACCTCCACCTAAACCTAGGTTTGTTGGCAGGTTGCTTTCTGAACCTACTTCGTCATACTTTAATTTAGGACCTATGTTTGAAATATTGAAACCCATTCTCCAACGGCCATCAAACTCGTCGTAAGGAATTTCTTCACTCTGGTAGTAACCTGCAACATCTACAGCAAACGAACTTGCGGCTGAAGCATCTGCAACAGAGGTTTGTAATTTTAAGTCTGAACGAATATATCTACCTGCAACTGCCATTGCAAAGCGCTCGCTAAGTCTAAGTGAATATGAAACGTCGAAAAGAAGTTCGTTAGGCTTAACAATCAAAGGCTCTTCATCTGCAGTTTGGCGCAATTCAATCTCTCCATTGCTAAAGTATCTAAAACTTGCCCCTACAGCACTACGTTCATTAAGACGGTTATAGTAGGTAATATTTCCTAAAAATATATCATTTACCAGCTTGCTCAAATAAGGAGTGTAAGTTACACCCACACCTTGCTTAGAAAGGGAAAAAGCATACTTTGCCGGGTTCCATTGCTGTGAAAAAGCATCGGCAGAAGTAACCACCCCAATATCTCCCATACCCGCAGCACGTGGATCGGCAGCAATAAGCATAAAAGGAACTCCAGTAGTAATTACGCGATTTTCAATTCCTGTATTATCTTCTTGCGCCATAGATTTAAATGCTACAAGGCCTAACAAAATGGGAATAAATAATTTTTTCATATTAAATAATTTTGAGCAAATATAAATTTAATTTTTAAAGGATGACGAGTTTCTCATATTTTTCAACCCGCTGGTTTGTTAACGCAGATCTTACGGTTATCTTGTATACATACACACCTTTTCCTATTCTGTCGCCAAAATCGTCGCGGCCATCCCAGGTAATTTCGCGGCATAAAAAACTGCCAGAAGGGGGTAAAGTTGCATTTTTTGTCCAGACTACTTTTCCGGTTACGGTAAAGACCTGCACCTGCACATCTAAGGTTTCATCTGGCCTGTTATGGTTGAACCAGAATTGGGTATAATTCACAAAAGGATTGGGGTAATTAAGCACCCGTGTAATTTCCAATTTATCACTGCCGGCAACGATAAATTGAATTTCGGCGGTAGATGAATTATTATAAACATCCCAAGCCTTCAAGGTTAAGGTGTGCAATCCGTCTTCAAGATCGCGGAATTTGTAGTTGGTTTGCCCTTTTGAATAGTCATCTACATCAGCTTGGTAAAATTCATTTAAGACAAAAGGATTAGATTCGTCGCCGTCCAAGATTGCAACAATATCGTGCCCAATTCCGCTAGCGGTATTAATACCATTAGTATCTTCTAGCTTTGCCAATAACATAGGCGAATCGTCTGTAATGCCGCCTGATACAAAACTCTCGTCGTTCATATATAATTTAATCAATGGGCCTTCATTGTCTTCAGGCGCATTTTCATTGAGCCCGCCCACATTAAGGTCTAAATTTACGCCAGCTTGGTCTTCAAGCGTATTATCTTTTTTGGCGTAAAGGCTGACCCTCCCTTTGCCTACGGGAATTTGGATATCTCTAGGTACAATAAATTCAAATTCGAAAAGGCCGTTTGTAATGGTCGCCTGCCCGTTAAATATTCCCTCGCCTAAGGTTGTGAAATCCATGATAACCAACGGCCCGTTTGGTGGATTGTGCCTAGTGTTATCATTCCCTAAAGTTTGGCGCATTACATTTTTATCGAACACCTTTGCGCCTAAAATACCGTTGTAATTGGTCATTACCATTCCGGACTCATTAGTTACCTCGCCCGAAAGTTTTACCCTGCTTAAGGCTTTTAAGGTATCGGTAGCTTGTGCAATTGGCACATCGTTTAATTTTGTGAGTCGGATACTTTTTTTAGGAAAGGCCAAATGCATTGCAGGATCGCCAATGTAGAACACCACCCGTCTTAGATCGCTGTCTATTTCTTGTTTTGAAAGTCGCAAGCCTTCAGCCGGGGTATTTGGCACATCCATTCCGTAACCGAAAAGCTCATCGGCCAATAATTCATTAAAAGTTACCCCTGTAGAAATATAAATAGCACGGGTTGTTGTAACCAATGATATTGCCCCGCCTTCCTTATTTTGAAAAGTAAGTTCGCCCGCAGTTATACGCAAAGGGTTATCAAATTTGGTGAATTCGCAGGTAACGGTAATTACGCAAGGCAGGTTATCTTTATTCTTTAAATTTTGTCCGGTTTCTTTTGTGAAAATGTATTCGGCAGCGAGCCCATCTTCCCCTCCATGGCCAAAATAATCTATAATAATGGCGCCCACATCAAAAGCACTTTCAATTGCTTCATTAACCTCAGGGTATCTACTTCCACCTGCCGAAGCTTCTTGCTGGTAGGAGTCAGAATGTATTTTCTTTACATTTATAAAGGGTTTTTCTGCAGAAATTTGATCGCCAAGGGCATCTAGGTTCTGCTGTAGGCCTATATCAGTCTGTTTATCTACGTCATCTGAAATAAGCACAAAATTGGTTCGCCAATTGCCATAAGAGCTTTCCGAAGTATACTTTATTATTTTATCTACCATGGCATTCGCCATAGATACATCGTCTGCCAGGATTCTTCCCATGGCTATGTCCAGTAAATCGTTGTCTCTACTTCCAGTTCCAATTGCGCCTTCACATTCGTCCATATTTCCATAGAAATCGTCAGACATATATGATTGCGCAATACTGATACCTGTAAGGGTTTGAAAAGTGGGAACTATATTATTGTTATTGGCCAATCTGTTTTTGTAATCTATGGAAGCATCGCCAATAATTCCTACATATTTTACCCGCTTCGCTTCCGAGGAAGCATTTTTGTAAACATAGCGCACAAAATTTCGGATGGCGCTTAGCTCCTGTCTTCCGCCTCCAAATTCCTCATAAATTTTATCGGTGGTAACAACCTTTACATTTAAACCTTGCAGGTCTTTATGATAGTTTGCCAATCTAAGTGCGGGTTGAATAAGAAATGGCGCCGTAATGATTAAATAATCTACATCCTGAAAATTGCCCGAACCATCCTTAAAGATGGTGCCTTTTAAATTCTGGTTTTGAACAACCGGTCTCGCAATTTTGATTGGAGAAAAATAGTTATTCGGATTTACGGCAACATATTCGCGCACTTCGCCCAACGATTGCTTAAAACTGAAAGACGAAGCATTGCCTTCATTTTTTTTGGAAGTTATAAATTGCATATCGGTAACATCCCAAACCTGTGAAAACTGCGAAGCATTCGTAATTTGATATTCTGCCACGCCATTCA
>CAXBDO010000102.1:0-7885 GCA_963974165.1 uncultured Aequorivita sp. | reverse complement strand
AATTTCTGGATAGTGCCTGTAGTATTAAACCTTTCATTGGTAATAAAGAAATTTAAGCCATCTTCTGTAGTTATACCTTCAACTTGATGAAACGGAAGATTTAAATTCAATTTGCGTTTGTTTCCACTAAAAAAAGCTTCGCCCGTAAAATCATATAACAGAAAAACAAAAGGTTGCAGAATGCTGTTATAGCCAGAGAGGGCAATAATTCCCTCATTCTTTTTAAAAACCGCGCCCGTAATTAGTCCGTCGACATCAAATGTTTCTTGGAATTCTGCTTGGTAGTTCCCGGGTATTTTTGGCAATTTATAAACTCTTGTTTTTCCGCTAACCCATTCCTTCGTAAATAGAAAAATACTTTCCTCGGAAATTATAAAAGCTTCACAATCAAAGTCAGTATTATTGGCGCCTTGTGGCGTAAAATCTGTTTGATCGTTATAGGAAAAGTTTATTATATCCGTCTGCGGAGCACCAGCAGTGATGGAAGATTTACTTACCCTTAAAATTTTTAAGTCTGTACGGTTGCCGTTAACATTGTTTCCAAAATCGCCTACGTAAACATAGTCAGCGTCTTGGGCTATTTCTTCCCAATCAACATTCATTTGGGAACTTAATGCTACGGTGCCAGAAATTGTAGCTGTATTTGGGTCAATTTCATAAAGATTGGTATCGCCGTTATCGTTATGGGACCACAGTTTACCGTTCCAAAAAATAAGACCAGAAGTTTCCGATAAAGTAATGTCTAATGGAAAACTATTAGTGGGAGAAACAATGGTGTTATTATATGTACAACTTCCATCATTTTGGGTAGCCGCGCTGTTATAGTTATTGGCTAACGGATCAGTACATCCTATTTGTGCAAAAATGGGAGAAAAACCAAATAAACATAATACTATAATTATTGTGGTTTTGTGGAAGATAAAAGAACTCATATTCTGGAGCAATTACATTTTTGGGGCGAAATTACCTACTTTTTGAGATTCAGAGTGTTAAATTCCATTTTAATTATTAGGTTGAAAAATAGCAGCTTAACAGTGGATGAATAAAAAATTAAATTGTTCTAAATACATTTTAAGTTGAAAGGAAAAATCTAAAAACTTATATAGCCGAAAGTTAATTTTTCACAGTTAACAAAACCTTAACCGCCTGTATTTCAATATTATCGTATTTTAGCTACTATGATAAAAACAGACAGAGATGAGAACTTGGAGATTCTAAAAGAATCTGTGGCCTATTTAGAGAATAGAGGTTTTGAACATATTCAGGCAGATATTGAGGGTTATGAAACACCAAAATCCTATCATAAAAAAGATAGTGATGTAGTAATTACCCCAGACATAGTTGCAGATCGCGCCGGAATAAAACACTATTTTGAAATTAGCCTAAAATCTGCCAAACCGCGTTTACTTAAATCGAAATGGCAGTTTTTGGATACGCTTACGCGTATGAGAAACCAACGTTTCAAAATAATTACACGCCGTGGGCATTATAAGTTTACGGATGAAATGCTGAAAGACCTTAATCTTGAAAAGAACTTAATTAAGCTCTAACCATAGCAATGTGTGGAATCCCATCTTCCATATAGCGGTCGCCAATGGTTTTAAAACCATGACTTTCATAAAACATAACTAAATATACTTGAGCCGATATTTTAATGGTATTGGCTTCATACTTTGATTTAATGGCCTGTATGGCAGCATCTGTAATTTTGTGGCCATAATTAAGTTTTCGGTAATTGTCGCGCACCAGCACCCTTCCAATTGAGGCCTTATCAAAATAATCGCCTGCTTTAAAGCAACGGGCGTAAGCAACCAACATATCGTCTTCCCAACCCATAATGTGCAGCGCACGTTCATCCTTGCCATCTACATCCAAATAAACGCAGTCTTGTTCTACCACAAAAACTTCACTTCGAAGTTGTAACAATTCGTATAGTTCCTTCGTGCTTAATTCCTCAAAATTCTTAACAACAACATCCATAGGTTTCGAAATATAAATTAATCCTGAACAATAATATCTTTTGGATCATCTTTTTGATGTTCAGGTTGAATTGTTACGTGGTTTATTCCAAATTCGTGAAAAAGTAATTCCTCCACCTGGGTTAGAACCACATCAAATTCTGAAAGGGTTACATCCTTATAAAAATCAATATGTGCTTCCAAATGCGTTTCCTGTTCATTGAGTTGCCAAATGTGCATATGGTGTACATTTTTTATCTCTGGAAATTTGCAAATGGCTTCGCTTATTACTTCCAAACTTAAATCATCTGGGGTAAAAAGCATTAATACCTTAAACGAGGTTTTTAACAAACTATACCCCATTACCAATAAATAAAGTGCAATCAATATGGTTAACAAGCTATCTACCCAAAACCACTCGTAATATTTCATCAATAATCCACCCACCAACACCGCAACAGAGGCGGCCATATCTGTAATTAAATGAAGATATGCTGAGCGCATATTCATATTGCTTTTTGAATCTTTATAAAGCAATAAAACGCTAAAGCCGTTAAAAACAATTCCTAAAATAGCCAACCAAATTACCAAGCCACTTTCAATTGATTGCGGATCTAGAAAACGCAAAATAGCTTCGTAGATAAGATAAATTGCAACTACAATCAATGTGGATGAATTTACAAATGCGGCGATAATTTCGGCACGTTTATATCCGAATGTTTTTTCAACAGAAGCATCTTTTTTTGAAAATCTATCTGCTATATAACTAACCACCAAAGACAAGACATCGCTAAAGTTGTGCAGCGCATCTGAAAGAAGTGATAAGCTGCCCGAAACAACCCCACCAATTGCCTGCGCCACCGTAATGCCAATATTTAAAAGAATGGAAAGCAACAGCTTTCTTCCTTTTAAATCGGGATGTGAATGCCCGTGCGAATCTGTTTTGGAATGTGAATGGCTATGGGGCATTATACTAGGTTATGAACAGGCTATTTTTTCAACTCTATTTTGGTGGCGACCGCCTTCAAATTTGGTTTCAAGAAAGGTTTTAACCATTTCTACCGCTTGTGGTTTGCTTGTAAACCTGGCAGGAATGCTTAAAATATTTGCATCGTTATGTTGGCGGGCCAGGGCAGTAATTTCTTTGGTCCAACATAATGCCGAACGCACTTTTTGATGTTTGTTAGCAGTCATATTTGCGCCATTGCCACTGCCGCAGATTATAATACCTAATTCTACAGTATCATTTTCAACATCTGCTGCAACAGGATGTACGAAATCTGGATAGTCTACACTAGAGTCGCTATCGGTACCGTGGTTAATTACAGTATGTCCTTCTTTTTCTAGATAGGAAACGATTTCAAATTTATAATCGGTTCCTGCGTGGTCATTGCCAATGGAGATTTTCATAATTCTAATTTTTTTTCAAAGATAATGAATTCACAATCAGAAATTTTCTTACATAAAATTTAATAAGGAAAATTGATTTTTAATTTAATTTTTAAACCGTATTTGCTGTTAGCCAAGCGAAGCTGTTTTAATTGATTGATTGTTAAATGGTAACGATTTCTTAACTGGCCCGTTACATTATAGTTAACAACATTGTTGATATTTGTTCACTGAAATACCACAACTAAAATTGCAGATGTAATTTTTATTTACAATAGGATCAAGTTTATTGGGAAACCAAAATAATAACCCATTTTTTACATATTATTTGTTATCATCAATTCTCCACTTCCGAACAAAATTTCAATTAAAACTTATAAAACTTTGGGTGTTGAAATAGGTTGTTCACAACTGTTAACTATTAAATATATTCGGTTATAATTAAGCCTCTTAAATCTTAAATCTATGTTAATAACCTATTACAAAATGGCGATAAATTGATTTCAAAATAAAACTTCAAAAAGTTATTGTACATGTTAACACCCTATAATCATCACCATTTTTTATTTTAAAGATTTAAAAAAAGTAAATGATGTATATATTAATGTTGATAACATAAATATTGAAAAATGGAATTTTGGAAATTGGGACTTAAACTATTTTAAGGTTGGAAGGATGATCCAGATTTTTAATTATTTCCTTGGCCTGAACTATATCGTCTACGTGTACTTGCAGTCTAATACCGCCCAAGGCGTTGGAATAAAATGGAAATACCCCAATCATAGTTTCATTTTGGAAAAAATAACGAATCTCCTCCTGATCGAACAACAGCTGAAGCACCGCGTATTCTGCGGGATATTGGAAAATAGCTATTGTTTTAAAATGCTTCATAAATCTATGAAAGGAAGTTTAGGTACAAAAATTGCTTTAATGAAAACTAAATGAATATTCGAAACCTAGGATTCAAGTTTTTCAGAATTATAGTAATCTATTGGAAACCCATCAAATAACTAATTAGTTAATAACCCTATAACTTACACCAAGGTACTAAATCTTTGCTAATGTAAACACGTCATTCTTTGAGAAGTAGTACATTTACCGAATTACAAAATTATATATGCCAAAAAATAAAAGAAAAAAGAATACCAATAAAATTGAAAATCTTTCCCAAACCATACTGAATATTCTTCGGAAAGATCATTCACAAACCTTCAATTACAAACAAATAGCTGCAAAACTCCAATTGGACGACCCAAGTAGCAGAAACCAGATAGTAAAAAAACTAAAAGAGCTGCAGGGAAAAGGAACCATTCAGGAACTTGAACGCGGCAAATACATACTTACCCCTTCACAAAATTATTATACCGGAAAAGTAGATATTGCTGGCCGTGGCCAGGGCTATATTATTGTAGAGGATTTAGAGGACGATATTTACGTAAGCAGTAAAAACCTCAACAAGGCCTTAAATGGCGATATTGTTGAAGTTTATGTTTTTAAGCGTAAAAAAGGCGGTAAGACCGAAGGTGAAATAACTAAAATTTTAGAAAGAAAACGTACCGAATTTGTAGGTACCATACAAGTGCAGGAAAATTTTGCCTTTGTTGATGTTACTGATTACAAAATGTACACAGATATTTTTGTTCCAAAGAATAAAATAAATGGGGCAAAAAATGGGGAAAAAGTATTGGTAGCCATGGAAGAATGGCCTGAAAATGCAGATTCTCCTTTAGGAAATGTTCTTAAGGTGCTCGGAATGCCGGGCGAGCATAATACTGAAATACATTCCATACTTGCCCAATACGGTTTGCCGTACGAGTTTCCGCAAGAGGTGGAAGATTATGCCAATAAAATTGATACTTCAATAAAGGAATCGGAAATTAAAAAGCGTCGCGATATGCGCGAAACTTTAACTTTTACGATAGATCCGAAGGATGCAAAAGATTTTGATGATGCCCTTTCCTTTGAAAAAATAGAAAATGGCAATTACGAAATAGGAATCCATATTGCAGATGTTTCGCATTACCTTACCCCAGGAAATGAATTGGACGATGAAGCATATGAACGTGCAACATCAGTTTACTTGGTAGACAGAGTAGTGCCCATGCTTCCTGAAATTCTTTCAAACAACGCTTGTTCGCTTAGACCACACGAAGAAAAATATACTTTTTCGGCAGTTTTTGAAATTAACCAAAAAGCAGAAGTTGTAAACCAATGGTTTGGGAAAACGGTAACCTATAGCGATGCCCGTTTTGCCTATGAAGAAGCGCAGCACATTATAGAAAACCCAAAGGCTGAAACCCATACAATTCCTTCAGATATTTCAATTACAGATAAAGAATACACTGTAAAAACTGAAATTGCCGAAGCCATTCTCGAAATGGATCGACTTGCAAAAACCTTACGTACCAAACGTATGCGTGCGGGCGCTATTTCTTTTGACAAGGTTGAAGTAAAATTCATTCTTGATGAAAATAGCAATCCGGAAGGTGTATACTTTAAGGAAAGCAAGGATGCCAATAAAATGATAGAGGAATTTATGCTATTGGCTAACCGTAGCGTTGCCGAATTCATAGGTAAACAACAGCCTAAAAAGACTTTTGTATACCGAGTTCACGACGAACCGGATGACGAAAAAATAGCTGCTTTAGAAAATATTATAAAACGTTTTGGGTATAAATTGAATACCAAAGACCGTCATTCCACAGCAACTTCAATGAACAAACTTTTAAAGGATGTTCAAGGAAAGAAAGAACAGAATTTAATAGATACACTTGCCATACGCAGTATGAGCAAGGCAATGTACACCACTCATAATATTGGCCATTACGGGTTGGCATTCGATTATTATACCCATTTCACCTCACCTATTCGTCGATATCCAGATGTAATGGTGCACCGTTTATTACAGCATTACTTAGATAATGGCAAATCTGCCAAGGAAGAGGAATACGAAGAAAAATGTGGCCATAGTAGCGATATGGAAAGTCTAGCTACAAATGCGGAAAGAGATAGCATTAAGTATATGCAGGTAAAGTTTATGCAGGACCATAAAGATGAGGAATTTTTAGGGGTTATTTCTGGTGTAACTGAATGGGGTATTTATATTGAAATTATTTCGAATAAATGCGAAGGTATGGTAAGGTTACAGGATCTTCAGGACGATCGTTACGAATTTGATAGGGATGAGTTTGCTGTAATTGGCCAACGTACCGATAAGGTTTATAGGCTTGGAGATGAAGTATATGTAAAAGTGAAGAATGCCGATTTGGTGAAAAAACACTTAGATTTTACAATGCTTGGCCATCACAAGGAAGGTGAACAATAAAAATTAGTACCCATGAAAAATGTTCTTTTATTTGCGTTTTTACTTGTTTCGGCGGTGGTGTTTTCGCAACAAACCACACAGATTGGCGATTTCAATGAATTGAAGGTTTACGATCTTATAACTGTAAAGTTAGTACCGGCAGACGAGAATAAAGTTGAGGTAACAGGCTTCAATGCAGATTATGTAAAAATAATCAACGATAATGGGGTTCTTAAAATTCGCATGGAATTGGAGGAACGTTTTGATGGCAATGCCACCAATGTAACGGTTTACTTCAAAAATATTTCGGTTTTGGATGCCAACGAAGGAGCACATATTTTTTCAGAGGCCGCGATGGACTCAATATCATTGGAGCTTCGGGCACAAGAAGGTGCAAAAATTGATGTGAAGGCAGCAGTTAATTCCCTATATATTAAATCGGTTTCGGGCGGTATTATTAATGTGGAAGGTACTGCAATCCGTCAAGATATTACCATAAATTCCGGTGGGGTCTACAATGGCGAAAAGTTAATTTCAACAGAAGCTGATATTAGTGTTACTGCTGGCGGTGCTGCCACCTTGCATACTACAAATAGAATAGATGCTAAAGTTACTGCCGGTGGATCTATAAAAGTATATGGAAATCCAGAACACGTAAAGAAGAAAAGGCTTGCGGGAGGAAATATTGAAATCGTAAAAGGGAAATAATATAATTTTCCTATTATTGGGTAAAAGTAATTTGTATTTTTACCCTACTATGGTTGACGGTTTAGGCTACGCGGCGTTTTATGGATTTTTATTGGCATTTGCAATTGGTCCTGTATTTTTCACTCTAATTGAAACAGCAATCACCAAAGGAATAAAGGCTGCCATATTTTTTGATATGGGGGCGATTTTTGCCGATGTAATTTTTATTCTTATCGCCTTTTTCAGCACCAGTAAAATTCTTGAAAAAGTAAAGCACGACCCAGGGTTACTTATTTTCGGAGGGGCAATTCTAATAGCTTACGGCATTATTTCATACATCCGTACCAACAAATCTATCTTTAAAATAGTGCGCGAACATTACGCGGTTAAGGTGAAGAAAAATCTTGGTGGTCTATTTTTAAAGGGATTTTTGTTGAATTTCGTAAACTTTGGAGTATTGGCCGGATGGATTGGTACGCTTATAATGGCGAATGCGCTTACTACTTCAGATAACGGTATTTTTATTTTTATTGCTACAGTTTTGGCT
>CAXBDO010000101.1:0-7887 GCA_963974165.1 uncultured Aequorivita sp. | reverse complement strand
TTCGTATGGGTTAAGTGTTCCCGGATCTACATTTATGTAAGGATCTAATTTTTGAATGGTTACGCGATACCCTCTGGCCTGCAGTAGTTTAGCCAGCGATGCCGCTATAATTCCCTTTCCTAAAGATGATGAAACTCCGCCCGTAACGAAGATGTATTTTGTAGTGCTCATGTTGCCTTTTCTGAAATAACTATACGGGATGCAAAGGTACATTTTTAATATGGAAAGTGGCGAAGTAAATTCCAAAAATCAAATACCCAATTCCAGTCGCGATTATGTAGGTAAACCTGAAATTAATCTTGTCTTTTTACGCCAATTAGTAATGTATTGGTGCCATTAACTTTCCGGTGTATCTTAAAATTAAAATCATTCCCAAAATTGGAACTAACGGTTTCAAAATCTTTAGTCTGTAAATTTAGATTAATGCCTGCGTTAAAAATTATTGATCCTTCGTTTGCAATAAGTCTAGCAGTGTTGGTGCAGAATTCTTTTCCGTAGAAAATTGGTGGAACATTAATGTCTATAAAAAGGTCAATAATTATAAGCTGAAATTTTTCTTCTGAATTTTTCACATATTCAAAAGCATCGCCCTGAATTATTTGAAGGTATTTCGAAGGGATTATTCCAAATTCCGTTTTTGCGAGCTTCACTACTTGAGGGTCAATTTCAACGGCTACAATATTGTTTTGGTAATTGTATTTTTCACGAAGCGATTTTATAATGCTACCGCCGCCAAGACCTAATAGTAGGACGTTTTTTACAGAACTTAAATCGATAATATTTAAACCTACTTCCAAGATTTTTTGAAGCGAACCGTAGGAGTAATTGGCGTTTAATGTATCCAACACCTTTTTGCCATCAATAAAAGTTACTTCTAAGGTTCCGTTGATTTCTGAAGAAAAGCGTTTAGTAGACGGCCAAAAATAGCTGATAAGTTTTTTCATTTTTAAAATGCTGTCCCCGCTTTGTACTGCTATTTTTTTATAAGTTTTTTCAGCAAACCTTCCAGGCCGTTCAATTTCAGTTCATACATTTCGGCCATCATTCTGCCCAATTTGCCGTCGGGAAAGCCCTTTTGTTTAAACCACACAAAATAATACTCTGGAATATTCGCCAAATAATACCCCTCATATTTTCCGAAGGGCATTTTATAGTTGGCGAGCTCTACCAAATGATTGGGGTCTGGACTACTTCCAAGGTTCATATTCGGCGAGTTTTTGCGCAATAAATTTTTGCCAGTATGCTTCTTTTTCCAAGTTACGCGAGTGGTCGCTCTCTGCATCAAACTTGGTTTGCATGGCACGTCTTTTTTGCTCTACTTGTTTGTAGATACTTTCAATTTCCGACTTAACTTTCTTTGAATATTTTCTGCCTTCCAAATTTTTACGCAGCATACGGGCGTGCAGTTCAGAAATGTCGAAATGCGCCTGTTCATGTTTTAAAATATGTGGATTCACCTTAGCAGGAATAAACCATGAACTGCTAGGGGTTAAGAAACTTACAACAGAATATTTAACCTGTACATCATTATTTTTTATGGAATAGGAATATTCAAAACTAATCCCTGTATTGGTGCTCGCCACAAAATTGGCACTAGGTAGGGCAGTTCCGTGGAAGTCTTCCCAACTTAGTTGTTTATTTTCTTTCCATAGGATTCTATCTGGATTCTGCGGGGGCGCAAGCAAAGTAAATAGGAAGATAAAGAGTAATTTCATAATAAGGTTTAATCAAAAATAATACCCTTCTTGCTGCCGACTGCTATAGAATATTGCCTACTTATTTAGCCCCAATTGAACATTATTACGCGTTCAATATCTGGATGGAGACTGTAGTGGACGGGGCAGGTGCGGGCCGTATTTTCAAGTATTTTTTTGGATTTAGCATCAACCCCTGCCGGAAAATTTAAAATCACTTCAATTTTTGAAATACGGCGTGGATCGGCAGCCATTGTTTTGGAAACCATGGCGGTGGTGCCGTCAATATTTACCTGCAAGTCGCGTGCCTTAATGCCCATCATTGTAATCATACAATTAGCAAGGCCGGTTGCTACCGTATCGGTTGGGGAGAAAGCTTCGCCTTTTCCGTTGTTATCTATAGGGGCGTCGGTAATAAATTTGTTGCCGGATTGCAGATGTTCATTCTCTGTGCGAAGGTTGCCCAGATAGGTTACTTTGGCGGTACTCATTCTA
Source organism: uncultured Aequorivita sp. (assembly GCA_963974165.1). Lineage (GTDB taxonomy): Bacteria > Bacteroidota > Bacteroidia > Flavobacteriales > Flavobacteriaceae > Aequorivita. The sequence goes on along the minus strand of CAXBDO010000101.1, from coordinate 5,698 downwards.
CTACTTCAAATTTTGGTTGATTGTTGTATTTTAAAATATAAGCCGCTTCATTGCAGTAACCACGGGTATTGGACTTTTCATATCTAAATTTATTTTCGATATAAACCGTTTCACTCTCCGGCATAATAGCTTCGTAAATATCCTTTTCCGAAGCAAGGCGCAATAAAACATCGGAGGTTACATCGAACCCGCGAATGGCATATCTATTTGGGGTAACCCCATATTTGTTTTTATAGCTAACCAAAAAAGGAGTACGGTCCTCATCGCCCACATTTCTGTTTACAGACGGAAAGGTGAAATTTAATTTTGCCAAGCGGGTGCTCGAAACTTCGTGCCATTCAAATCCATCGTTTCGGTCTAAGGTGAAAAGACGCGCTCTATAACTACTGGACATACCGGCCAAAACGTTTACCACGCTGCTAATCAAAACCGGATTTTGGGTTTCAAGAATTACCCAATTTTCCATCCCCTCTGCTGCAATACTTGATATATCGCTTGTTTGAATATAACCATTACCTCGCGGAGTAACTGTTTTTGCCGACGGAATTTCATCCAAAATCATATCGCGTTGCTTGGCCCTTTTTGAATCTGAAACAATAATAATATTCTTGCCCGAACTGTGCTCCTTTAAATAGCGGATCATTGTTTTTTGAAGTATGGCATCCGTTGGAAGGGTTTGGAACAAATTGTCGTTCATGGCCATATCGCGATTGCTCAAGGGGGAAAAAACTGGAATTTTTTCATCCTTCAACAAATCGGAAGCTTTTTCAACATTCTTTTGAAGTAGCGGTCCAATTACGGCATCGGTATTTTTGAAGTTGCTTCTTGCAATTATGGAAGCAACCTTGCTTTCGCTTTTTTCAGTATCATAAACATTCATCGTTACTGAAATTCCTTTTTCCTTAGCAAATTCTGCAGCCATTAGCGCCCCACTGTAAAAATCTAGGGCCACGCGAAGTGTAGGGTCCCTTTTCAGCAAATCGGTATCGTTGCTGGTAGAGTCGCCCACGCTACCCATTAATCTAAACGGAAGCATTAAAGCTACCGTCTTCATTTTTTTATTGTCTATCCTGTTTTCAAGATTTACAATTCTAATATCTTCCTGTGAAACTGTAGTTTTTTCCTTTGGAATTTTTAAGATCATTCCTTCTTTCAATCCATCTTTTGCGTACGGATTTAAGGCAATTACTTCTTCTTCTGAAAGCCCGAATTTGGCTTTTAATCTGTAAAACCCTTCTTTCGGATTAACTTCGTAATACTGAAATTTTTCCTCGTCAATTTCGGCATTTTCAATTACCGTTTTATCGGGCACAATAATAGTTTCGCCAATCTTTAAACCTTCGCCCATTTTTGGATTAAGATCTTCCAGCTCTGCTATGGAAACCCCAAATTTTCTTGCAATTCCAAATTTTGTTTCCTGGGCTTTAACTGTATATTTCTGTGTACCGGGCAGGGTAGTGTCTGGATCTACAGTTTCTGTTTTTGTGGGGGTAGGGGGAATCAATAATTGCTCGCCCTTATTTAAGCCGCGCGAATACAATTCCTTATTGAGTTTTTTAATCTCGTCTACACTTACATTATACAATTGCGCAATGCCGTAAAGCGTTTCCTTTCTCTTAACTTTATGGTTGCGAAAATTGTTTTTGCTGGTGCCCGAACTAATTACACTGTTTGAAGGTATAATCAATACACTGTTAACCTTTAGCCCATTTCTGGAATCGGGGTTAAGATTGTAAATGGTCTCTTCTGAAATATTGTATTGCTTGGCAATGCTATAAATCGTTTCGCCTTTTTCTACTGAATGGCTCTTGTACTGCTGTTGGGCTGTTGAACCGCAACTAATCATAAATAATACAGTAACCGAAACGTATATTAAACACTTCAACATAGGAATAATCAATTTTTTAAATTTGCCAAACATAGTCTCAATTTCAGTTTAAATGAACATAGGGGAATGTGGTTGGAAAATTTCAAATTAGTAAGCAATGAAATTTTGAACCCAGTTCCTTTATTCCCATTCTATAGTTGCAGGCGGTTTAGAGCTTATGTCGTAGACTACTCTATTAACGCCTTTAACGCGGTTTATTATATGGTTGCTCACTTCCTGTAAAAATTCATACGGAAGGTTAACCCAGTCTGCTGTCATTCCATCGGTAGATTCAACGGCGCGCAATGCAACTACTTTTTCATAAGTACGTTCATCGCCCATTACACCTACACTATTTACTGGCAAAAGAATTGCTCCCGCCTGCCAAACTTTGTCGTATAAATCCCATTTTTTGAGGCCATTTATAAAAATAGCATCTACCTCCTGTAAGATACGAACTTTTTCTGCAGTAATATCGCCAAGAATTCTAATGGCAAGTCCGGGTCCGGGAAATGGATGTCTGCTCAAAAGTTCTGGGTCTATTCCCATTTCCTTTCCAACTCTTCGCACTTCATCCTTAAAGAGCATGCGCAAAGGTTCCACAATCTTTAATTTCATAAAATCTGGCAAGCCCCCAACATTGTGGTGACTTTTTATGGTAACCGAAGGTCCGTTTACCGAAACACTCTCAATAACATCAGGGTAAATGGTACCCTGCGCCAACCAGTCTACACCCGTAACTTGGTGCGCCTCATCATCAAAAACCTCGATAAAAGCATTGCCAATTGCCTTGCGCTTTCTTTCGGGATCTATTTCATTTCTTAAAGCGTCAAGAAAACGTTCGGACGCATCAACTCCCTTCACGTTTAATCCCATGTCTTTATATTGGTGAAGAACGCTTTCAAATTCGTCTTTTCGCAACAGGCCGTTATTTACAAAAATACAGTACAGATTTTTGCCAATTGCCTTGTTTAAAAGGATTGCCATCGCCAATCTGCTCTTTTAAGGTTGAAACTGTAGTTTCAACAAAAGCTGCGGGCGTCCAAGTTTGAGGTACATCGGCAATGTTTACCAAGAAATTTTCCAGTAATTGCTTGCCGTGGGTAGTGTGGTAAACTTCTGGATGGAATTGGATAGCATAGGTTTCTTCCCCTTCAATTCTATAAGCGGCATTCAATACATCTACCGTACTGGCCAAACGCACGCCATTTTCCGGAAGGTTAGCGATAGTATCGCTATGGCTCATCCACACGTTTGTATTTTCTGGGATATCCTTAAAAAAGTCTTCGCCAGATTTTATCATTGAAAGTTTTGCCCTACCGTATTCACGGATGTTTGAAGGCTCCACGCTTCCGCCGCTAAAATGTGCTAAATATTGTGCCCCGTAGCAAACTGCCAAAAGGGGTTTATGACCGCGAATCTGTGATAGATCGGGGTGTGGTGCATCTTCCGCGCGAACGGAAAACGGACTGCCCGAAAGTATTACAGCCTTAAATGGGTCTAGGTTTTCTGGAATGTGATGGTAAGGGTGAATTTCGCAGTAAATATTCAGCTCCCGCACGCGTCTCGCGATTAATTGGGTGTACTGCGAACCAAAATCTAAAATGAGGACGTTATTTTGCATAGGCAAAAATACTTTTTTAATTATGAATTAGGAATTCAAAATTCAGAATTTTAAAGATGTTTTTTTTAACCACGAATGCACGAATATTTTAAAATATAACTATCAATAAAACGCATTTGGATTTAAGCTCTGCTAATTTTTCAGTTAAATTTGTATATTTAATATGCCTAATTATATGGATATGAAGACTATAATTGTTCACGCCGAAAGCGATAAAATGAAAAAAATCACAGAATTTCTGAAAGAAGAAAATGTGGTTTTTGAAACAGGGGAAGAAGGTAGTCCGTACAATCCTGAATTTGTAGAAAAAATTAAGAAGAGCCAAAAGCAGTATGAAGATGGAAATTTCACTACAATAGCTCAAGAAGATTTAGAAAAATATTTAAAATCATAGCAATGAATTATGTGCTTGATTTTACGGAACAGGCTAATGAAGATTTGGCAATCCACCAAAAATCTGGCAATTCAAAAATACTTAACAAAATACTACAACTTTTAAACGACACTTTGAAACATCCTTTTGAGGGAATAGGAAAACCGGAAGCACTAAAATATAATCTTTCTGGCTATTGGAGCCGAAGAATTAATAGAGAACATAGGCTGATATATAAAAGTGGATGAAGCGCGAATAATCATTTATTCATTAAAAGGACATTACTAACAGATTTCACTAAAACTCCAAAACCGTGAAATTAAACTCCAACGGGTCTAAATTATCTTTTATGGCATTTAATAATTCCTCGCCCTGCTCCAGATAAAATTCGGAAAAATTAAGTTGGCGTTCCTGCAGACTCTGGTTGGGAAATAGTTGGTTTTGAATATTTTTAATTCGGTCCAATTCTTCCGAATGCTTGCGTTTTTGAGCTTTCAAAAGGCGTTTTTCCAGATTTTCCAAACCGTTCAATTGCTTTTTTTCCTGAGCGCCCACAGCTCCCAAAAAAGATACATCGGTTTGTTCAGCCAATGCATATAAATCTTTGAACTGCTGTTTTAAAAATTCTTTCTGCTGGGAGAAATCAATCGCTAATTTTGAAATCTCCCGAGTGCGCTTCGTCAATAATTCATGCTGTAGCAAGAATAGGTCTTCGATATTAAGGTTGAGTTTCTTTAATTTTTCCGAAAGTAAATTAGGAATTATAAGCGCGGAATTCCGCAGCAGTAAAATAGGAAATGGCACCTGTACCGCTTCAAAATAATCTTTCAACTGAAACCAATAGGCCAACTCGCCACCCCCGCCAATATAACAGAGATTGGGCAAAATAACTTCTTGGTACAAAGGCCGTAATAAAGCATTGGGGGAGAAGCGCTGTGGATTTTCGTGCAGCTCCTTTAAAATTTCCTCTTTTGAAAAGGAAATATTGGTTTCATTCACATAAAACCTGCCTTCTTTTTCAATAATACGTTCGCGAAGGTTTTCCTTTAAATAGAACAGATTTATTTCGCGTGGGTGCACTTGTTCGGCAAAACCAAGGGCAGTAAGTTTTTCGGTGGTTTTTGATACTTCCTTAAAGCTTAAATTTTCAGTCAGTTCCTTTTCCACATAGGGAATAAAACATTTTTTTAATTCCACATCATTTCCGTCAACTATCACCAAGCCATATTCCCAAAACATGGCATTGGCAAGATGGCGGGTGGCATCGGCGAGATTTGCGTTTTTCTTATAGGCTTCCGCGAAATGTGAAATAAGTTTTTCGGCATTCTTGCCCGGCCCCAATTTGGTTTTAAGCGTTTCCTTCACCGCCTTTAAACCTTCCGTTGAAAGTTCGCCTACAGCCCCCGAGGCATCCCGCTGCCAGTCTATTTTATTTCCGAAGAGATTAAAATAATTTATCTCGTCGAAATCATGGTCTTCCGTCGCCATCCAATATACAGGCACAAAATGGTGTTTTGGATGTTCTTTTTTAAGCTTTTCGGCCAAGTTTATTGTTGAAAATATCTTGTACAGAAAATATAATGGCCCAGTAAACAAGTTAAGTTGGTGGCCCGTTGTAACCGTAAAGGTGCTCGATTCCGAAAGTAAATCTATATTGCTTAGCGTGGCCTGCGAAAGTTTATTGTCGCCGTATTGGAACATTATCCGTTTTGCCAGCAAACGGCGTTGTTCCAACGAAAGTTGGCTGCGTTTTTCCTCAAATTGTGGTTTAAAGTTTTCCAGTTTTGGAAACCTATTGTAAAAATTAGTTAGGCCGGGCGCCTCATCCAAATAA
>CAXBDO010000100.1:0-7913 GCA_963974165.1 uncultured Aequorivita sp. | reverse complement strand
CACATCAAAGGCTGCCGTTGAAGATGAAATAAGCGATGGCGGAAGAACCTATTCAATTACCGGACTTGGATTTGCTGTTGCAGACCAGATTGCTTTTACTGCGGAAACTATGTTGACGCCAAATTCAACTTTTGCAGATATGCGAAATGCGTCTATTATTGCAGCCGAAACTTTATATGGTATAAATGAAGTTGAACAAGTTACAAATGCGTGGTATGCAGTAGATATAGGAGATGAATTTGATCCTGGAGACCCAAATAGAATTACTTTTAATTCTTCCAACACTATGTTTACCAATGAGAATACACCAACATCAGATTGTGACGCACAAAAAGTAGTTTCATTGGGTATTACAGCGGTAGAGCTTCCATCACCGCAAACAATTACTATTGATGCTTCTGCAAGTACTGCCACATTAGGGGTAGATTTCGATCTTTCGGATACCTCTTTTACTTTTCCGGCAGGAAGCAGCAATGCAACTTTAGAGGTAATAATTTATAACGATGCAATTGTTGAAGATGTAGAGCTAATTTCACTTTCCTTCACTTACAATGCAATTCCAAGTACACAAACATTAGAAATAGCAGATAATGATGTGTTGCCGGTAATAGGCGATGAAGCCGTTGAACTTTTGCCAACAGAAACCTTTGATGTGTCTTCAATTCCTGCAGGATGGGATGTTATAATGGTTAATGAATTTAGCGCCAGCACTTGGGAATTTAACGGCGTAGGTCAGGCCGCTGGAAAAGCTTACATTACTAATGGAACCGATACACCAACCTACGACATTAATGCCGATACTAATGTAATTTTGAAGTCGCCTATGTTGAATGGGTTGGGCCATAAAAATATTGAAGTTCAATTTGATTGGGAAGCAGGGGGAGAACAGGATTTAACCTCTGGAGATCTTTTTGATTATGGCGAATTTTTATATTCAAAAGATGGAACCAATTTCACCTCCGTTGAAACTTTTGTAGGAACCAATGGTGGAAATACCGTCGCCTCTGGTACTTTCAATATGGCAATACCCGCGCTAGATAACAGCCAATTTATGTTAGGATGGAGATGGTTTAATGACGCTTTGGTAGGTTCAGCTTTCAGTTTTACAATAGATAATGTAAGTGTTATGGGAACACCATCTTATATTGAAATGCAATTGGATGCAAGTACCGAAAATAGAATCAACACCAATAATGGGGTTTATTTCTTGAGCTCACAAAACCAAGATATAATGGCATTAATTGAAAATGCTTCAGACGATTTAGGTTGCGTTGAAATGAAAGTGGTTTCAGCCGGAAGTTCGAGTACCGTAGACATGCCAGCAATTGGTGCGGTTAGGGCTTCAAAAGTAATTGAAATTACCGCCGATGGTCCAAATGCTGCCAATGCAACTTATAATATTACGTTGTATTTCGCGAATACCGAGTTGGCCGAATTTACCGACCCATCTATTCTGCGAATCTTAAAAGTGAAAAGTTCAAACATAGATGATGCTTCAGATGTGCTTCAAAACTATGTGGTTGCCGGTACTATGGAAGAAGATAATACACAATTTGGTTATAAAACATATAAAGCCCAATTTACTGGCTTTAGTACTTTTTCCGTAGCAGAAGGTGGAAACATCCTAAGCACAGAAAATTTTGTAACAAACAATTCTGTTTTATATCCTTCCGTTATAAGAACTGGTGAGAACATTAATATTTCAGGAAATTTGCCCATAACTTCCGCCAAAATCTTTGATGTGCGTGGAGCTTTGGTTCAGACTGAAAAATTCCAAGGAACCAATACGGTTACTTTTGCAACTACTGCTTTAAAGAGTGGACTTTATTTTGTTATTTTAAATGAAGATAAAACGAAAGTCTTTAAGTTTATAGTTCAGTAGAATAAGCAATTTTTAAAGGCCGCTCCTATTTGTAATGGGAGCGGTCTTTTTATTTCAGAAAAAAAGTAATTTTAAACCTATAAAAAAATAAGATGAAGAAGACATTAGTACTTGGCGCAAGCCTAAATCCCAGCCGCTATTCAAACCTTGCAATCAATAGATTGGTGAATTATGGCCATACGGTTGAAGCCGTTGGACTAAAAAATGGTACGGTTGCGGGCGTATCTATTTCAACAGAAAAGGAAGACTTTGGTGATATAGATACTATAACCCTATATCTAAACCCGAAACGACAAGTTGAATACTATGATTATATAGTTTCATTAAAGCCGAAGCGCGTTATTTTCAACCCGGGTACCGAAAACCCCGAATTGTATAGAATTCTAAAGGAAAACAATATAGAATCTGAAGTTGCCTGTACCTTAATTCTTTTGGGTACGAATCAATATTAATCCTAAAAAGGTTAGCGCCCCATTCAAAATCAATATAAAAAATCCGAATTCAAAGTTTAAATAGGCCGCGCTCATTGCGCTAATTGCGTATCCAAGAATGGGGTTAAAATTGCTACAACTGGCACAAATTTATCGCGTACATTCCATTTCGTAAAAAGTCCGTAGGCATATAAACCCAAGAGTGGGCCGTAAGTGTAACCGGCAAAGACAAACAATTTCGCTATAACGGAATCGTCTGCTATTACGTATTTAAAAATGATGATCACCAAGATGAGTACTATCGAAACTATAATATGAATCAGTTTTCGAATACGAATTTGTTTAGCCTCGTCGTACTTTTTTTCAATGTCTAAAATATCGATGCTAAAAGAAGTTGTAAGGGCCGTCAAGGCACTATCTGCGCTGCTGTATGCGGCTGCAATTAGGCCAAGAATAAATAGGATGGCAATCCCAATTCCAAATTCGTTTTGCATTGCAAGGGTAGGGTACAGCTGATCTTTATGGGCATCAATTCCGTTTTGTGCCGCATATACGGTAAGTAATAATCCTAAAACCAAGAATACAAAATTCACTATTGTCAATACAATGGTAAACCAAAACATATTCTTTTGGGCGTCCTTCAAGTTTCGACAGGTAAGGTTTTTCTGCATCATATCTTGGTCAAGCCCCGTCATTACGATGGCTATAAATGCCCCGCTAATAAACTGTTTCACGAAGTGATCTGCCGATTTCCAATCGTCGAAAAAGAAAATCTGGCTCATATCGCTATCTGCAATAAAAGTGAAAAGTTCACTTCCCGAAAGCCCTAAATCTGTAGAAACGTAATACACCGAAGCGCCAACTGCTACGAGCATAAAGAGGGTTTGCAACGTATCTGTCCACACTATTGTTTTAATTCCGCTTTTAAAAGTGTAGAGCCAAATCAATAAAATGGTAATTGTTACCGTAACCCAAAATGGTATGTTGAGGTCATCAAAAATTAAACTTTGCAGCACTACCGCAACTAAATATAATCTGAAACTAGCCCCTACAATACGGGAAAGCAAAAAGAAACTTGCACCAGTTTTATACGAAGCATTTCCAAAACGGCTGTCTAAATAAGTATATATAGAAGTAAGGTTCAGCCTATAATATAATGGCAACAACACGGTGCCAATAACTGCATAACCAACAATATACCCCAGCACTACTTGAAAATAACTAAACTTGGAGGCCTCTACCCAACCCGGTACAGAGATAAAAGTTACCCCGCTCAGCGAGGCGCCAATCATTCCAAAAGCTACCAAATACCACGGCGATCTTTTTCCAGCTTTAAAGAAATCGGCATTACTGCCATCCTTATTTGTGAAATAGGAAATAAGAATTAAAACCAGAAAATAACCAAATATAAGAAGGAGTATATGTAGGGGTTGCATAGTGATTAAACTTGAATTGATTAGGGATAGATTTATTTGTAAAAATACAAAGTTTGTTATCTCCACAATTTTTATTTTTAATACTTTTGGGAACTTCGAACAAACTGGGTTATAACTCCTTAAAAACTAATCAAATGCGTTTTAAATTACTATTAATTACAATTTTACTTTTTGGTTCTTTTGCCAGTCAGGCACAAGAATATCTACGAATGATTGATGCAGGCACATATAAAGTGCAGGAAGTTATAGACAGTGCAGAATCTTACTTTGCAAACAGAGATAAGGGCCGTGGAACTGGTTACAAACAATTTAAAAGATGGGAATACAATGCCCTAAGAAGAGTTAAGGAAGACGGATACCTTCCTACTACCCAAGAGCGTTTGTTTGAACTTCAAGAATGGAATGCTTACTTAAATGAAACGGCTGCCAATAGAAGTGTGCTTCCAGATAACTGGCAGGAATTAGGCCCAAAATCTTGGAATGCCACTTCCGGATGGAACCCAGGCGTTGGCAGACTTACAGGGCTTGCAATTGATGAAGGTGATGCAAACCATATGATTGTTGGCGCCAATACAGGAGGTGTTTGGAGAACCACAGACGGCGCGCAAACTTGGACTCCGCTAAGCGATTATTTCTCTAACCTTTCAGTTTATTCGGTAGCTATTGATCCTTCAGATTCTGATACTTATTATTTTGGGTCAACTAGCGGAAACATTTTTAAATCTACAGATGCTGGCGCAACTTGGACGCTTTTGGCTACAATTGGAAGCAGCGCGGTAAATAAAATTTTAATTAACCCAAACAATACCAATATGATTTTTGCATCTGCAGATAATGCTGGTGTTTACCGTTCTATTGATGGCGGACTAACTTGGTTGATTGCTGTTGCCGATACTAAAGGATATGATATTGAATTTAAACCTGGCGATGTTTCAGTAGTTTACGCATCAGGAAGCGGTTTTCATAAATCTATCGACGGTGGACTTACGTTTACTACTATTACTGGATTTTCAAATGGCGCTAAAATGATAGGCGTTTCAGCCGATGATGCTAATGTGGTGTATGTTTTGGAAGCTTCTGGAGGTAAATTTGGTGGTTTCTATACATCAAGTAATAGCGGCGATTCTTTTACAAAATTAAATCACGGTTCCTTAAACTTCTTTGGATATAGTACAGTTGGCGATGACAACAGTGGCCAAGCTCCGCGAGATATGGCAATTGCTGTAAACCCAACAGATGTAAATGAAGTACATATTGCCGGAATTCTTACTTGGCGTTCTACCAATGGTGGCGTAAACTTTTCTTGTACTTCAGATTGGATTCCTGGAAATGCCGCTTCACAGAATATTGGATATTGCCACGCAGATGTTGATGATCTTCAATTTAATGGTACTTCACTTTACGCAATAACTGATGGTGGTGTGTTTAGAGCTTCAAATACAGGAACTGTAAATGCTAATTATTATGAAGACTTAACAGATGGTCTAGGGATTCGTCAATTTTATAAAATAGGGGTAACCCAAAGTGCAGACGTTATTGTTTCTGGTGGGGCCCAAGATAATGGTACTTCATTTTATACAGCCGCAGGAGGTTGGAAAGATTGGTTGGGAGCAGATGGTATGGAATCTTTTATAGATAAAACCAACAGTAACCTTTTTTACGGAACTACCCAAGGTGGGCAATTGTACCGCTCCAGTAATGGCGGTAATACCTATGCCAATATTAATGAGCCAGGAAGTGGTGGCGGAAATTGGGTAACTCCATTTGAGCAGGACCCTATTACCGAAAACGCAATGTATGTTGGCTATAATATTATTTATAAGTCTACTACTTTCGGTGGCAGCTGGACTGCGGTTTCACAAAACTTCGGTGGCAACCTGAATAACCTTAAAATAGCACAATCAAACAATCAGATTATGTATGCTTCCAGAGGGCCATTCCTTTATAAAACTACAGATGGCGGCGCAACGGACTGGGTGCAAACTACTCTTCCGGGTGGAACAATAAATTCAATTGCCATTCACCCATCAAATCCTAATAAAATTGCGGTTGCAATTGGTACAATAAACCGTGTTATGGTTTCGGAAGATGGTGGTGATACTTGGATAAACTACAAAAAGAACTTGCCTAATTTTAGCGCCTTTGCCGTTGTTTGGGACGATAATGGTAATGATGGCTTATACTTAGGTATGGATTACGGCATCTATTATATAGACAATACTTTTACAGATTGGCAACCATATAGCAACCTTTTGCCAAACGTGTATGTGAATGAATTGGAAATAAATAAAATTGATGGATTATTATATGCAGCTACATATGGCCGAGGCCTTTGGGCTTCGCCATTGGTAACTGGGGTTGCGGGAATTGAGGATAGAATTTCTGCAAGCAATGTTTCTTTATACCCTAATCCAACTTCATCAGAATTTACGATAGCATTGCCAATAGCTATGAAAGCTGAAATTCGCGTTTTCGACATTTCAGGAAAACTGCTTATTTTTAAAGATGAAGCAACTATTTCGAACAAACATATGGTAAATGTTTCTTCGCTTTCAAAAGGCACCTATTTTGTGCGTATTAATAGTGAGGAAGGAACAGTAACCAAAAAGCTGCTTGTAAACTAACAATCAACTTTTTCATATTAAAATGCTTCAGGAAAAAACATCTTTTTCTGAAGCATTTTTTATTTAACTTCGCGGCAGGAATAAACCTATGGAATTTTCTTCAAAACTTCTTGAAAACGCAGTAAACGAAGTGTCGCAACTCCCCGGAATTGGTAAGCGCACCGCCTTACGCTTAGTACTGCATTTATTGAAACAGCCAAAGGAACAATCGCAAAAATTGGCCAGTAGTTTAATAAAAATGCGCGAAGAGATTAATTTTTGTCAAAATTGCCATAATATAAGCGACTCAAAGCTTTGTGAAATATGCGCCAATCCTCGCCGCGACGAACAAATAGTTTGCGTGGTGGAAGATATTCGCGATGTAATGGCAATTGAAAATACCAGTCAATACCGTGGCCATTATCACGTATTGGGCGGCAAAATTTCGCCAATGGATGGTATTGGTCCGGGCGATCTAAACATTCCTTCATTGGTAGAGAAAATAAAAACTGGCACCATTCGTGAATTGATATTTGCCTTAAGTTCTACAATGGAAGGAGATACAACTAATTTTTACATCTATAAACAGATAGTGCCCTATAATATTACCACCACCACTATTGCTCGCGGAATATCCGTAGGCGATGAACTTGAATATGCAGATGAGGTTACTTTGGGACGAAGTATTTTACATCGTGTACCCTTTGAATCCTCACTTAAAAACACCTAGGTCTTGAAACTTTCAGTTGTTATTCTCAATTATAATGTGCGCTATTTTTTAGAACAGTGCATACGCTCGGTGCAGGCCGCAACCAAAGATCTGGAGGCAGAAATTATTGTAATAGATAATAATTCGCAGGACGATAGCTGCCAAATGGTCAAATCGTTATTCCCCAATGTTATTTTAATTGAAAATAAGGAGAATGTTGGATTTAGCAAGGCAAACAACCAAGCGGTAGCCAAAGCCAAAGGAGAGTACGTGTGTATCCTAAATCCGGATACCGCGGTTTCTGAAGATACTTTTAAGGTTGCCCTAAAATATTCCGAAACGGTTCCAGACATTGGTGCCCTCGGGGTTTATTTAATGGACGGCACCGGAAATTTTCTTCCCGAAAGCAAACGCAATTTGCCCACGCCCAAGGTTTCGCTTTTGAAATTGACAGGCTTTACCCAAAAATATTACGCAAATCAGATATTGGATACAGAACATGGGCCTGTGGGAGTGCTCGTGGGCGCATTTATGCTTCTAAAAAGAAGTATTTATAACGAAGTAGGCGGGTTTGATGAAGACTACTTTATGTACGGCGAAGACATAGATATTTCATACAAAATTGCAAAAGCTGGCTATCAAAACTATTATTTGGGCAGTTCTACAGTACTACATTACAAAGGGGAAAGTACCCAAAAAGATGAAGCCTATTTTGAGCGTTTTTACGGCGCCATGCAGATTTTTTATAGCAAGCATTTTAATAAAAGTATACTTCTGGAAGGTTCCGTTTCGGCGGGGGTTGCCTTGGCAAAGACAGTTCATCGGATTGCTTCTGAGCCAAAAGCAAAAATT
>CAXBDO010000099.1:0-7929 GCA_963974165.1 uncultured Aequorivita sp. | reverse complement strand
TATTCCACTTTGGGCATGGGGCCAAAAAATTACGGATGGTATCAATCCAAACTCCATTCTGCTGCAAAAGATATTTATAATGCTGGCGGAAAAGAGGTATTGAAAAAACTCTGGAATGCCTTAAAAGAGCATCAAGAGGAAATGACCGATGAAGCTTTTGCCAGAATGTTGCACAGTGAAGTACATCCTGAAGTGGCAGCAGTATATTTCAATTGGAGCAAATAAGCTGAATGATTCCTATATTTATTACACATTTAACCCTTTCCTTCACCTGAATAACTTTGAAATATTTAATTTTGTGCAACTGCCTTTCCAAATGTTTTTTTATGGACAAGTTCTGCAGTTTTTCGCCTAGCGAGTTTCTAACGTAAAGGCGCACAGTTTTAATTAAAATAAAATATTACAGATGAAGTACGATCAAATACCCAGTAAACTCTTTGTTAAAAATCGCAAAAACTTTATGGCTAAAATGAAGCCTAAAAGTGTAGCGGTTTTTAACAGTAACGATATATACCCAATTGGTGCAGACAGCACTATGCCATTCCAACAGGCGCGCGATATTTTTTATTTAACGGGAGCCGATCAAGAAGAAACTATTTTGGTGCTCTTCCCCGATGCCCCAAACAAGGAACATCGCGAAATGCTTTTTGTACGCGAAACCAACGACCATATTGCCGTTTGGGAGGGTGAAAAATTAACCAAGGAAAAAGGAACTGAGGTAAGCGGAATTGAATCTGTGTATTGGCTTAAGGAATTTGACAAGATTTTCTTTGAAGTAATGACGCAGGCTGAAAGAATTTATTTCAACACAAACGAACACTATCGCCAAAGCGTGCAAACCGAAACCCGCGAAGACCGTTTTATAAAAGCTACAAAAGCGAAATTTCCAGCCCACAGTTGGGAGCGCAGCAACCCAATTATGCAAGCCTTGCGTGCCGTAAAAGATCAGGTTGAAATTGATTTAATACAAACAGCCTGCAACATTACCGAAAAAGGACACAGAAGGGTTTTAGATTTTGTAAAACCTGGCGTTTGGGAATACGAAATCGAGGCTGAATATATGCACGAATTTCTACGTAACCGTTCGCGCGGTTTTGCCTACACCCCAATTATAGGTAGTGGCAACAATGCAAATGTTTTACACTATGTGGTAAACAACCAACAATGTAAAAAAGACGATCTAATCTTGCTTGATGTGGGCGCGGAATATGCAAATTATTCAAGCGATATGACCCGTACCATTCCTGTAAGTGGAAAATTCAGCAAACGCCAACGCCAAGTTTACGATGCTGTAAAACGCGTGAAAGACGACGCCACGAAAATGTTGGTTCCAGGGGCGTATTGGAAAGAATTCCACGTTGAAGTGGGCAAACTAATGACCAAAGAATTGCTCGACCTAAAGCTATTAGACAAGGCCGACGTTAAAAACGAAGACCCAAACTGGCCAGCCTATAAAAAATACTTTATGCACGGCACCAGCCACCATATTGGTCTTGATACTCATGATTATGGTGTACTATGGGAAAAGATGACCGAGAATATGGTGTTTACCGTTGAACCGGGAATCTATATTCCAGAAGAAGGATTTGGTATTCGATTGGAGGATGATGTGGTTATTCAGAAAAAGGGCGAGCCTTTTAACCTGATGCGCAACATTCCTATTGAAGCCGAAGAGATTGAGGAATTAATGAATAAATAGAACAAAGAATATCTATTAAAACAAATTAAGACCCCGCAGATTTTAAAAAGCCTGTGGGGTCTTTTAGTATAATGCTATGGTTTACCACTTTAAAAATATTTCTATTTATTATGAAATTCAAGGCGAGGGTCCGGCAGTAGTTTTGTTGCATGGATTTTTGGAAAGTTCAACTATGTGGCAGCCATTACTTCCCTTTTTAAGCGAAACTAAAACAGTAATATCCATAGATTTTCCAGGCCACGGACAAAGCGGCGTTATAGCTGAAACTCATTCTATGGAATTAATGGCAGAAGTTGTAAATGAAATATTACTGCAACTTCAAATTAAATCTGCCACATTTGTGGGCCATTCTATGGGTGGTTATGTGGCTCTGGCCTATACCGAACTATTTTCAGGGAAAGTGGATGCCCTTTACCTTCTCAATTCAAACCCCTTAGCCGATTCAGTTGAGAAAAAAAACAATAGAAACCGAGCCTTAAAAGTAATAGATCAAAACCCCAATGCGTATATAAGCATGGCCATTAGCAATTTAATTGCTGAAACCTCGCGTAAAAATTTTAGTGAAGAAATAGAAGGTTTAAAAAATGAAGCATACACTTTTCCCGTTGATGGTATTAAAGCGGCAATTAAAGGTATGCGCGACAGAAAAAATAGAACTGCAGTGCTTAAAAACTTCCAGAGAAAGAAACATGTGATCTTGGCAGAAGAAGATCCTATTCTCCCATTTCGGGAAGCAAAAACCCTTGCTGAAAATTATGGCGCAGCCGTAAAAATTATAGAAGGTGGGCATATGAGCCTGATAGAAAACCGAAAAGCGGTAACAAATTATCTTCTTTTAACACTTTAATCGTTGCTTTCCTTTTAGAAATTCCTTATTTTTAACAGGTTAACCCCCAAATCTTCTTAAAGATGGACAAAGTCATGCCCCAAAGCCGACCTCCAATCTTGAGCCTTGTTTGTATAGCATTTGGCCACGATTACATCGTAACGCGCAAAATCTCAAAGTACATTTACGAATACGAATGCGCTTGTTGCGGTAGAGAGGTTTCAAAAAATCGCTCCGGTAAATTTGAAAAACTTACCCTTCAGCAGAAAAGAATCAACGAAAAATTACTGCAGTTTATCAGGAAAAAGAAAAAGCTATCCTTCAATTAAATAACAAGCCTTTTCTACAAATAAAGCATTCCAAATATTGGAACCCAATCCTTTTGTGCCTTGCCTAAAATTTATTCCTCAGTATTAAGGGCGTTCCAACCTCTGGCAACCAAAGGTATTTTTGTACCAGCCCGGCTTATTAGGTGCACTCCTTCCTTTTCATCTGTAATATGCCCGATAATTGAAAGGTGCGGATTGGCCTTTATTTTAGGGAAATCTTCAGTTTTTACTGTAAAAAGCAATTCATAATCCTCGCCCCCACTTAATGCAACTGTTGTGCTATTAAGATTGAACTCCTCGCACGTGGTTATTACTTGCGGATCTAATGGAATTTTATCTTCATATAAATTACAACCCATTTTTGAACTTTTACAGAGGTGCAAAATTTCAGACGATAGGCCATCACTAATATCGATCATAGAAGTAGGTTTCGCATCCAGTTCCTTTAATAACTTAGGAATATCCTTTCGCGCCTCCGGCTTTAACTGGCGCTCTACTAAATACGAATACGGTTCCAAATCTGGTTGTGAATTTGGATTTACCTTAAAAACTTCCTTTTCGCGCTCCAAAATCTGTAGTCCCATATACGCAGCCCCAAGATCGCCAGAAACTACGAGTAGATCGTTTTCCATGGCGCCAGATCTATAAACAGCTTCCCCTTTGTCAACGGTACCCAAAGCTGTTATACTAATTAATAAGCCTTTGGTAGATGAGGTTGTGTCGCCGCCTACCACATCTATATTGTAAATTTTAGCGGCGGCGGTAATACCCAAATAGAGTTCTTCCAAAGCTTCTACCGGAAATCTATTGGAAGCTGCAATACTTACCGTAATTTGGGTAGGCTCGGCATTCATGGCATAAACATCTGATAGATTTACAACCACAGCTTTATAGCCCAAATGTTTTAAAGGCATATAACTTAAATCAAAGTGCACACCTTCCAAAAGTAAATCGGTGGTTACAACCAATTCTTTTTTTGAATCGCAGGAAATTACGGCGGCATCGTCGCCAATACCCTTTACGGTAGACTTCTGTTTAATCTTGAAATTCTTGGTTAGGTGGTCAATAAGACCGAATTCACCTAAACTTCCAATACTGGTAGCGGAATCATCTTTGTTTTCGAACATGGTATGGATTCTTGTAATTTTTGCAAAAATACAGTAACAATCAGCAATAAAAAAGCCAATTAAAAATAATGGAGGCCGTAGCACTGTATAGTCATTTATAAAAATAATGCAGCAGGCAATTAATATTTAACCCTTTACGTTTGTTGGGAAGCTGAGAATATGATTACATTTAGCCTCTTCTAATTTATACGAAACATTCTAATGAAAAAATTATTACCACTTTTAGCAATATTATTTACAATAGCTGCAGTAGCACAGACGCCATGCATCAATGGTATGGCGGGACAATACCCTTGTAAGGGTTTAGACCTTCAATCGCGTATAGACCTTAATACCTTCGGAACCGATAGAGGTAATGATTCTTGGGGTTGGACAGATCCACAAAACGGTAAGGAATATGCATTGATGGGCTTGGGCAACGGAACAGCTTTTGTTGATATTTCAGACCCGGTTAACCCAATATATTTAGGAAAACTACCTACCCATACCAGTTCAAGTACTTGGAGAGATATAAAAGTTTATAGTAACCACGCCTTTATTGTTAGTGAAGCAAATGGCCACGGAATGCAGGTTTTTGACCTTACACGTCTACGCAATGTTACCAACGCACCCGAAACATTTACGGAAGATGCCCATTATAATGGTTTTGGAAACTGCCACAACATCGTAATCAATGAAGATTCGGGTTACGCTTATGCAGTTGGAACCTCAACCTATGGAGGTGGAGCACACTTTATTAACATCCAAGACCCATTAAACCCAGTAGCAGCTGGAGGATTTAGCGGCGATAATTATTCGCACGATGCACAAGTGGTTATTTACGATGGGCCAGATCCAGATTATATTGGTCGCGAAATATTATTCGGTAGTAATGAAGACAGAATTTCTATAGTAGACGTTACCAACAAAAACAACCCAATAGGCATCTCTGTTGGTTTTTATGGCAGTGTAGATTATACCCACCAAGGTTGGCTTACTGAAGATAAGCGCTACTTTATTATTGGTGATGAACTTGATGAGGCCAATTTCGGCTTTAATACACGAAGCATCATTTTTGATCTGGAAGATTTGGACAATCCGGTTGTACATTTTGAATATGAGGCCGATATTGAAGCAATAGATCACAATGGTTATGTAAAAGGCAATGAATTTTACCTTTCAAGCTACCGTGCTGGATTAAGGGTATTGGATATTAGCGATATTGAAAACGAAAATATTGTAGAAACTAAATTTTTTGATACGTACCCTTCAAGCAACTCGGCCAGATTTGATGGCGCTTGGAGTGTTTATCCATTTTTTGCCAGTGGCAATATTGTTATTAGCGATATAGACAGAGGGCTGTTTATTGTTAGCGACCCACTTTTAAGTGTATCAGAAAACACTGCGGCCAGCTTTGTAATTGCGCCAAATCCAGCCAATGAAATTGTAACCGTTTCTTCTAAAATGGAGCCTATTTCTAAGGTTGAAATTTACAATGTGTTGGGCCAAAAAGTTATGGACCTTAATTTTGCCGATAGTCTTTCAGAAACAATGGATGTTTCTAAACTTCAATCGGGCATGTATGTAATGAAAATCAATACTTCAACGACTAAGCGCCTGTTGATTGACTAAGAATTTAGTTTACCCTTTTATGCCAATTATCGAATACAGAAAAATTATAGTACTTCCGGTACTACTTTCAGTGCTATTTTTATTTTTTTCCTGCGGAAAGGATGATGGCCCCGGTATTGGGCCCGAATACTCCTTGGAAGTAGAATTGGTAAAAACATACGGTGGAAGCGGTATAGATGAAGCTGTTTCGGTTGTTGAGGCGGCTGATGGAAATTATATGATCTTGGGCACCACCCGCAGTTCTGATGGCGACATTACAGACCGCGCAGGCAACGATAGCGATTTTTGGTTATTGAAGGTCTCAAAAATTGGCGATATACTTTGGAGCAAAACCTACGGCGGAAGCGACGATGAAAATGCATCCAGTATTACCAAAACAAATGATGGCGGATTCTTGCTTAGCGGTTATACCTCCAGTAACGACGGCGATGTTTCGCACAATGCGGGATTTCAGGATTATTGGGTTGTAAAAGTAGATGCCGCCGGCACTATCGTGTGGGAAAAGAACTTTGGTTTTTCCGGCAGCGATCAGGCTTCAAAAGCATTTCAAACTTCAGATGGAGGATATTTTATAACCGGATATTTTGACGTTTCTGCAAGTGGCGGCGCTGGCAATGATTTTCAGCGCGGCACAAAACACGGTGTTGGTGAATACTGGGGAATTAAATTAAAGTCCGATGGCACCACAAGTTGGAGACGCTATTTTGGCGGCAGCAATAACGACCGTAGCTATGATGCCCTGGAAACTGCCGATGGCGGATTTTTAATGACAGGCACTTCAGAAAGTGAAGATTTCGACAAGACAGACTTCAAAGGTAGTTATGATTATTGGGCGGTAAGAGTATCGGCGACTGGCGATCTTCTTTGGACCAAATCTTTCGGAGGTGATGAGATAGACAATTCGTACGCTTCCCTTAAAACCAATGACGGCAATTATTTAATGGTTGGCGATTCGCGCAGCACAGATCAAGATGTTACTTCCCCTCGCGGCAATGCAGATGCGTGGTTGGTAAAATTTGATGACAATGGTAATAAAATCTGGCAACGATCTTTTGGCGGTTCACAGTTTGATACCGCACAAAGTGCCATACAGCGCACCAATGGCGATTATATAATTAGCGGCCATAGCCGAAGTGCCGATGGCGATTTATTGGAAAACCAAGGGCTGAATGATGTTTGGATCTTTATTATTGATTCAAATGGAAATTTAAAAACACAGAACAGTATTGGTGGTACCAATATAGATTATGCTTCGGAAGCAATTGAAACTACAGACAATAAAATTGTGGTGGTAGGCAACAGCGAAAGCAATGATATCGATATCCCTCTCAACCAAGGCACCAAAGATGTTTTGATGATTACACTGAAATAAACGTATCTAAATACACGTTTTCTATATTATGAAAAAAATCGCAATTTTATTGATTATGGCTTTTGCGGCCGTAGGCTGCAGCAATAGTGACGAACCACAAACAGAGGTTCTTGGGTGTATGGATATCGACTCGCTCAACTATAATCCTGCCGCCAATACAGACGATGGGTCTTGTACTTATGAAAAAACCGCTACCATTGTATTTACACAAAATTGGGCGGGCAATCCCCTTACCCAAGCCGATTTTAATTCAACCGTTTTTGAAAACCAAGCTGGAAATTACATGTACATTTCAAAACTTCGGTATTTAATTTCGCGCATCGTTTTAAAGAAGGCCGACGGCACAACTATCGATTTTGCAGAATACAATTTAATAGATCTTTCAAAGCCAAATACATTAACCTTGTCTCCTTCACAACCCATTATTACAGGCGATTACACTGGCATTTCTTTTATTTATGGGTTTAATGAAATAGATAACAGAAGTGGCGCCTACCCAGATTTAAATGATGCAGACTGGAACTGGCCTTCCATGTTGGGTGGCGGATACCACTTTATGCAAATGGATGGAACTTTCGACGATAATATGGGCGCGCCCCAACCTTTCAATTTCCACAACGGTACTGCGAGGGTTAGCGATGGAGTTTTTGAGCAGAATTTTATTGCTTTCAATTTTAATGTAGCCTTCACAGTTACTGATGATACAACTATTGAAATAAAAATGGATGTAGCTGAATGGTTTAAAAATCCGCTAACCTGGGATCTTAATGATCGCAGCACAGACTTAATGATGAATTATATTGCCCAAAAAGATATGCAGCGCAATGGCGGCAGCGTGTTCAGCATTGGGGCAATTACACAATAGACAGTGAAACGACGGGCTTTGAAAATATTGCAATTGACTTTAGGAACATGTTTCCTCGCTTTGCTTGTTGCCTGCTCTTCCAACGAACCTGACCCAGAAG
>CAXBDO010000098.1:0-7968 GCA_963974165.1 uncultured Aequorivita sp. | reverse complement strand
TAATCCGAAGATTGGAACCAAGCTTGAAACCGTAAATCGTGAAGGGGTTGATATTGTTTTTGCGCTGGACGTTTCAAAAAGTATGTTGGCAGAAGACATTGCGCCAAACCGTCTGGAAAAATCAAAACAGTTAATTACCCAAATAATCAATGGCTTGGCTGGCGATAGAATTGGAATTATAGGCTATGCCGGTAGCTCTTTTCCGCAGGTGCCAATTACTTCCGATTTTTCATCGGCTAAATTATTCTTGAACGGCATGAATACCGATATGGTTTCTTCCCAGGGAACGGCCATAACCCAAGCAATTGAGATGGCGCAGACTTTTTATGACGATGAGGAACAGACCAACCGAATTCTCTTTTTAATATCAGATGGTGAGGACCACGAGGGTAATATTTCGCAAATTGCCGAGGAAGCTTCAGAAAAAGGAATCCGCATTTTCACAATTGGTGTAGGTACCGTTGAAGGGGGACCGATTCCTATTAAAGAAAATGGAGTACTTCAATATTATAAACGCGACCAAAATAATGAGCAGGTAATTACCCGTCTTGGTGAAGAAACTCTTAAAGAGATTGCGAAAACCGCTAATGGTGAGTATATTGACGGCGCAAATACAAAAGCCGTTGTAGACAAGGTTAAAGCTATTTTAGGCGGAATGGACAAAACGCAGTTTGAAGCCAAACAGTTTACAGATTTTAAAGATCAGTTTCAATGGTTTTTAGCTGGGGCATTATTTTTGCTGGCATTAGATGTTTTCTTTTTGGAAAGAAAGACAGCTTGGTTGAAAAAGCTAAACTTGTTCAACGAATCGGAAAAATAACGGAATGATTGAAACTACTTACTTAGGCTTTAAGTCTTAACCAAGGTTGAAAAAAGTGAATTGAAGATGAATATTTCGAATTTTAAAAATATGAAAAAGGCAATCAACTTAGTATCGATACTGTGGTTGGCTTCATTTTCAATGTTTGCCCAATCCGGACTTTCAAAAGAGCAAAAAAAGGAAATAAGAGCGGCACAGAATTATTTAAGTGAAGCACAACAATCACTTCAAAAAGATAAATTCGCCGTTGCCGAAGCAGATTATAGAAAAGCAATTTCCCTTAATCCTAAAAGTGAAGTTGCAAAATACAATTTAGGCACGGCCTATTACGGAAAGGAAAAAAACGCCGAGGCTATGCTCCGCTTTAAACAAGCCGCCCAAACAGCCACCAAAAAATCTGAAAAACACAAGGCCTATCATAATTTGGGAAACATGTATATGAACGAAAAAAAGTATACGGAAGCCGTGGAAGCCTATAAAAATGCGCTCAGAAACAATCCCAATGACGATGAAACCCGCTATAATTTAGCTCTGGCAAAAGATATGCTCGAGAAAAATCCGCCACCGCCAGAAGACAAAAACGATAAGGATAAAGATAAAAACGAAGACAAAAAAGATCAGGATAAAAAAGATCAAGAAAATAAGGACAATAAGAATAACGAAGGCGATAAAGGCGACGAGAAGGAAGATAAAGACAAGGGCGACCAAAAAGAGGATAAAAAGGAAGGCGATAAAGATAAAGATAAAGACCAAGGCAAGCCAGATAAGCCAAAAGACGAAGAAGGCGATAAGCCCAAACAACAGCAACCTGTGCCCGGACAACTTTCGCCCCAGCAAGTAAAGAGCCTTTTGGAAGCCATGAACAATGAAGAGAAAAAAACTCAGGATAAAATAAACGCCGAAAAGCAAAAAGGCAGCAAAGTGAGAACGGATAAAGATTGGTAGACTATGAAGATGAAGAATTTTTTACTCCTATTAACGTTTATTCTGGGCAGCATTGCTGCCACGGCGCAAGTTCAGTTTGATGCCAAGGTTAGTAAAAAAACGCTTGGAATAAATGAACGTTTGCGCGTAGATTTTGAAATGAACCAAGATGGCGACAATTTTAGACCGCCCAATTTTGAAGGTTTTAGGGTTGTAGGCGGCCCAAATCAATCTATCAGCAATTCGTGGATAAATGGGAAGCGAAGCTTTTCAAAAACCTATTCTTATTTTTTAGCGCCCCAATCGCGCGGAAGACTGACTATTGCCCAAGCTACCATTGAAATAGATGGCGAAACCTATAAAACCCTTCCGGTTGAAATTGAAGTTACGGCGGCCGTAGCCGTGCCAAAAGATGGCAATAATGCAGACTATATAGCGAGTGAAAATGTGCATTTGGTGGCCGAAATTTCGAACGCCAATCCATATTTAAATGAAGCCTTAACGGTTACTTACAAATTATACGTTTCCCACGATGTGAGCATTACCAGCCAATGGCGTGAAATTGATACTCCAAAATATGCAGATTTTTGGAGCCAGAATATAGATAACCAAAACAATTTTAAAGTTTACGATGGCAAATATAATGGCCAGGATTACCGCTACGTAGTTTTACGAACTACAGTGCTTTATCCACAAAAAACCGGTGAATTGGAAATTGAACCACTTACACTGGATATTCCAATAGACGTGCAGGGTAATCGTCGCGATATATTTGGCCGTAGGGTAATGGAGCGGGTTAATAAAACCATTTCTGCCGGAAAGCGCACCATTAATGTAAAACCGCTTCCTTTAGAGGGAAAACCTGATGGTTTCAATGGCGCTGTGGGCGATTTCACCTTTAATGTGTCTACGAATAAGACTTCCCTTAACGCCAACGAATCATTGCAATTGGATATAAAAGTTTCTGGGAAGGGAAATCTAAAATTATTTACTGCCCCAACAATAAAACTTCCAAGTACTTTAGAAGTTTATGAGCCCGAGCATAATGAAAGTGTTAGTACCACAATTGGCGGCATGCAAGGTTCCATTACAGATTCGTACACCATTGTGCCTCAATTTAAAGGAACATATCCTGTAAATCCGGTTACCTTTTCATTTTTTAACCCCAAGACTGAGAAGTATAGTACACTAACTTCCAAGGAATTTACGATAGAAGTTGAAAATGGACCTATTTCCGCTGCATCTCCAACAAATTCAAATGGCGCCAATAAGCAAGTTGTGCTCTCAAAAGATAACTTTAAGTATATAAAGTTAAATGCCAATTTGGAACCCATTTCACAGCAGGCCTTTTTTAAATCGCCATTATTTTGGTCGTTGGTTGGCGGACCGTTTTTATTGATTCCGTTATTTATTTTGGCGGGAAAAAAACGCAAACAACGCTTAAGTGATGTTGAGGGCAATAAATTACGCCGTGCAAATAAGCTTGCCAAAAAATACCTTTCGGAAGCAAAACGAAATATTTCAAACCCCGTTGCCTTTTACGAGGCATTGGAACGCGCATTCCACAATTACCTAAAGGCAAAACTGAATATTGAAACTTCCGATATGGAAAAAAGCCACATTTCAAAAATGTTGGTAGATAGACAAGTTGACGCGGTAGTAGTAGAAAGTTTTATCGGCCTTTTAAAAAGTTGTGAATTTGCAAGATATGCTTCTACTTCTGCTTCTTCGGTGCAACAGGATTACAACAAGGCGGTTGAGGTAATTTCAAATATTGACAAACAAATTGTTTAAATATGAATGAAGATTTCAGAATTATGAAGAACAATGTTTTAAATACCAAAAAGCCATTTCAAAAGAAATTTCTCATCTTAATATTGATGCTTTCTTTTTCGCTTACGCTGTTTTCACAAAACACAGCGCTTTTCGATCAAGGAAAGGAACTCTACAAAAATGGAAAGTATCAACAGGCAATTAATACCTGGAAGCAAATTTTAGATAAAGGCGAACATTCTGCAGAATTGTATTTTAACTTGGGAAATGCCCAATATAAATTGAACCAAATTGGCCCAAGTGTTTATTATTATGAAAAGGCACTTCAGCTTTCGCCCAATGATACCGACATAAAAAATAACCTTGCTTTCGCCGAAAATGCACGTATAGATTCTATTGAACCATTGCCGCAAACGGTTTTTTCAAAATGGTACAACAGTATTGCAGGAATCTTCACCTATAATGGTTGGGCGGTTATGGCAGTGGTATTTTCATTAGGTTTTGTTGCCCTATTTTTGTTATATTATTTTGCTTTAAGTGAAAAAAGAAAACGATTCCTGTTTGCCAGTTCGATGGTTTCGGGGGTGTTTTTAATTGCTTCCTTAGCGATGGCTTTCTCTACTTATGGCGATTTTGTAAATAATCAGCCCGCTATTATTTTTGCCAGCGAAATTGAAGTAAAAACCGAACCTTCAATGGGCAGTAATGTTGCTTTTGTACTTCACGAAGGCACAAAGGTGCAAATTTCGGCACAGGATGGAAATTGGTATCGAATCTCTTTGGCAGATGGCAAAGACGGTTGGATTCCGGCGTCTGACCTAAAACAACTTTAGGGTTTTAATATATAGTTAACAACTATTCCACCCTAATCCGTTATTTTTGCAAATACTAAAAAAAATATTTGAAAATAGCCAGCATTATATTGTTATTCGTTTTTACAAGTTTTCTTGTAATGCCTGCTATTATAAGTATTTCGGGTAACCAGGCCGATTTTTCTACGTTTTTTTCTATGAATGAGGAAGAAAACGCCAATAAAATGCCGAAACCCAATTTTGTTTTTACCTTCGAAAAGAATAATTCCAATTATGAAAGCCTAAAATTTCTGGGAAAGCAGAAAAATAAGGACGGTTTTCAAATAGACAATTATTCAAACGTTTTCTTAGACGTTATTTCACCTCCTCCGCGAAAGGTTTAATCCTCTTAAACTACTCTTACTATATACTCCAAAAATTTCCATTGCCCCGGCAATATGGAAAAGACTGCCATTTTATTGGCTTTGGAAATTATTTCAGTATTCCCCTAAAGGGAAAAAAATATTCAAAATTTAATAGAAAATATTACAGACATGAAAGCACACACATCTGAATCTCAGGCAACAATGACGCCCGAAAAAGCCCTTCAATATTTAAAAGAAGGAAATATTAGATTTCAAAATAACCTAAAGGCAAACCGAAATCTATTGGAACAAGTTAATGATACGAGCGATGGGCAATTTCCATTTGCAACTATTTTGAGCTGCATAGACAGTAGGGTTTCTGCAGAGCTTGTATTCGACCAAGGTCTTGGCGATATCTTTAGCGTACGTATAGCTGGTAATTTTATTAATGAAGACATCTTGGGAAGTCTGGAATTTGCCTGTAAATTGGCGGGTTCTAAACTTGTATTGGTATTGGGCCATACAGCCTGTGGCGCAATTAAAGGAGCCTGCGACGATGCGAAGATGGGGAATTTAACTGCTATGATTAGCAAAATAAAGCCAGCCGTAAAAGCGGTAGAAGAACCAAAGGATGACAGCCTTCGAAATTCTGGAAATGCTGAATTTGTAGATGCTGTTTCTGAAGCCAATGTACATATGGCCATTGCAAACATCCGTGCCCAAAGTCCAATTTTAAAGGAAATGGAAGATAAGGATGAAATCCAGATTTACGGCGGAATGTATGATATTAACACAGGAGAGGTAGACTTTTTCCACGAATAAAAAGATATAAATATGACAAAAGGAGTATTTTCAAATTTTAGAGGCAACCTTTTTGGTGGAATAACTGCCGGAATTGTTGCCCTACCTCTGGCACTTGCCTTCGGGGTTCAATCTGGTCTAGGGCCAGATGCAGGTCTCTATGGGGCTATTTTTATTGGATTTTTCGCATCCCTATTTGGCGGTACGAATACCCAAATTTCCGGGCCTACCGCACCAATGACGGCCGTTTCCATGGTTTTGATTGCAGGAATTATTGCTGCAAACAATGGCGATGTAGAACAGGCACTACCCTACATTTTACTGGTTTTTTTAATGGCCGGATTAATGCAGGTATTGCTGGGTATTACTGGTGTTGGAAAGTATATTAAATATATGCCATATCCCGTAGTTTCAGGTTTTATGTCTGCTATTGGGATTATAATTTTGGTTACCCAATTATTGCCCGTGTTAGGTTATTACACCGAAGAAGACACTGCCTTTATTGAAACCTTCAAACCCAAGGCCGAGGAAGTAATTATGACGAAAATCCTGCAAGATGAAGCAGGCGAGGGCATTTTGGTACTTGAAGATTTTAAGGAAACCATTAGCAGGGGCGAACAAATTACGGAAGCAGAAATTCTTCAGGAAGCAAAAATACTGGCGAAAGCGGAAAATTCTGGTGTTGCCGGGGCTATCAATGCGCTTCCGAGAGCTATTAATAAGATTAATTGGCTCGAATTTATTTTGGCTTCCCTTACCATTTTCATTATTTACGGCTTTAAAAAAGTGACGATGAAAGTCCCCAGTACGCTGGTTGCATTATTGGTAGTATCTATAGGGGCGTATTTATTAAAACTGGATTACCAACCCATCGATCAGATTCCGGGTGGATTTCCAATCCCCAATTTAAATATGTTCACTGAATTTCAGTTTTCGCAAATTTCACCTTATGTTTTTACAGCTTTAACCTTAGCGTTTTTAGGAAGTATTGATTCGCTATTAACATCGGTAGTGGCAGATAATATGACCAAGACCAAACACAATCCCAACCAAGAATTAATTGGTCAGGGAATTGGTAACAGTATAGCCGCAATATTTGGTGGAATTCCAGGAGCCGGAGCTACCATTCGTACAGTAGTGAACATAAAATCTGGAGGAACAACCAAACTTTCAGGTATGACAGCCGCTATTTTATTATTGATAATATTAATGTTATTAGGGCCCGTGGCTTCACAGATTCCAGCAGCCGTACTTGCGGGGATTTTGATTACCGTAGGAATTGGCGTAATGGATTACCGAGGCTTGAAAGCAATCCCAAAAATGCAGAAAGCCGAAGTAACCATTATGCTTGTAGTATTATTGCTTTCAGTGTTTTGGAACTTGGTATATGCAGTTGGTATAGGCTTAATTTTGGCTTCCATTATTTTTATGAAAAAAATTGGAGACCTTACTGCCAATCAGTCCAAATTAGTTCAGCTTAAAAATGCCGATGAACTTAACCTTGCATGGAACGATGAACTCGATTTCCCGGAAAAGCTTAAGGAAGAAGTATTTATAAAACGTTTAGAAGGGCCGTTGTTCTTTGGCTACACTGCAGATTTTCAGCAATTGGCAAACCAAATTCCAGATACTGCCACCCACGTAATTATTAGAATGGGTAAAACACCGTATATTGATCAATCTGGGCTTTATGCCATGGAAGAAGTACTTTTAAATATAACCCGTAAGGGAATAACACCAATATTTGAAGACCTTCAAATACAACCGCGTATTATGATGGAAAAAATAGATATTATTCCAGATTTGGTACCCAAGGAATTAATATTTACAGATTTTAAGGAAGCCGTGAAATACGCACGCGACCATATTAAAAACGAAGTCTAATACAACTACTCTGTTGGAAGCTCCGATTCGTCGGGGCTTTCTTCTGGAGTAATTAGCGTTTCGTCTATATTTAAATCATCTACCTTCTTCATTATTGTAGGCAAAACCGCCGGAGCGAGAGAAGCTACCGGGCCATATAGTATTGAGGTATTTCGCTTTTCCTCATTCATTATTTTATAATCTTCGGAAGCATTTACAAACATAAAAACCACGCTTAGCAAAAATGCATATTTCAGCAAATTGAAAACCCCGCCAAAAAGCTTGTTGAAAATACCCAACATTGCAAAATCGGCCACCTTCGTTAAAAGCCTTCCCACAAGGGCAAACAGGAACATAATTATAAAGAAGGTAATTAAAAATGCTGCAATACTAGTAAGATCTTCACTCCACTCAAACCATTTTTCAATATAGACCCTTACATAGTCTGAAAAAAACATAGCGCAATAAACGCCAACTACCAGACCAATTAAAGAAGCAAGCGATCGCAGCAATCCTTTCCGAAACCCCATAAAAAATGCGATTATAAGGATGATGCCAATAACAATGTCTAGAGTGTTCATATTTAAAATTTTTATAAGAGTAAGCGGGTTTGCCTAATGCTTTTCCTGCT
>CAXBDO010000097.1:0-8083 GCA_963974165.1 uncultured Aequorivita sp. | reverse complement strand
TTCCTTCGGAAAATCCTCGCACACAAACACGCAACTTTCCATATACGTAAACGTTGTAACCAATTATGAAAAAAGCTCAAGTAGAATTAAAAGTTATTCTGATTTTTTTAATTGTTGTCCTAGTTGGATGCAACTCAGTGAAAAATAATAGTATTCAAAATAAGAAGAACTTAATTATTGGAACTTGGATAGTTGAAAAAAGTACTTTTAACGGACAAGGTTATCCCGTAACAAAGGGAACAAATCTCAAATTTACTTCAGATAATCAGGTTGTCTATACTCTTTCCAAATTCGGTCAAAATTTTGAAGATATTAGTGCTATTGGTGTGTGGGAAATAAACAATGGAATCGTAACAATTGACTATGGAAATGAAGAACTTTATGGGGAAAAACAAGTTTGGCGGATTATCAAACTGACTGACAAAATATTGGAATGGGAAATGAAAATGGAAAGCGGAATACAGGAAGAAATTTATAATCGGAAAAAATAACTGGTTAAAACACTGTATAACCGCAATTACGGCGGATTCGACTGCGTCCGAATCCACGCGCAATTGCTAACAACATTGCTAATACGAAAATTAACGCATATCAATCCGCAACTGCGGTTATACTAAACGTTGTAGCCAATTTGAGAAAACGCATTTACTCTACCAAAAATATAGTTCACTCAATTTGACTTTGACCAACTAAAAGGCTGAATTAAGTTTGAGGAATTAAATCAAAATAAATGAATTGCAAAATAATATTTCCTCTTCTGACTTTAATCCTGATTTTGATATCGTGCAAACCGACTTATAAAATAAAACCCTATTCATTGAGTCGGAATATTCAATTTTGCGATTCTTGCGAGCAAAGAAAAGTTTGGTCTTCAAGTCCTAAAAAATCAATTGTTTTGGTTTCCGATTCTACTTTAAATTATACTCGCATAGTTGGACACGTAGGTGCTACAACGAAAATCAAGTATAAGCTATCAAAGGACACTTTGATTTTAAAGTCAACCGATATTTATGGAAAGAAAGTAGCTGATAATTTTAAAGGCTTTTCAAATCTTTATCTGATTAACAACGATAGTCTGACAAGCCTAAAGAATGACGAAAAATATTATTCAGAAACTTATGAAAAAAGGATTTACAAAAAACCCATCGGATTTTACATCGTTTACAAGAACAAAACATACAAAATAAAAAGCCAGAAAAGTGCCGACCGAGTGCTTGGAAAAATTGAAAATATGGATACAAATAGGTTTGTCGAATTAGACAAAGACTTTGCGAAAAATAGATACGGAATAAATATAAAATATAAAACACTCGAATATAAATAAAAACTGGCTACAACACCGGCTCCTATGAAAAGCACTAATCCCGTTCTTTAAAGATAATATTTTTATTTTAGTTATCTCATAATGATGATTTTGGGGTGTTGGAATGTTGATAATTCCGAAGGATTATCAATATTCCAATACCATATAACTAGCTCCGCATACTATATGTGGTCCATCGTCTAGCGCGGCCACCAGCATCTGTATGATTATAAGTTATAATAAACCCGGTCACTTGCTAAAAAGATGTGGTCTAAATTCAATCCAGCCAGCTACATTGTTTTGTGGTACAGGTTTTTAATACTTCTTTGTGAGCTTTGTTATCTGTTTATTTTATTATTCTATGACCCCTATTGCATAAGGGGTTTCTGTTTTTATGACGGCAAGCGTTCTACTCAATAATTTACGTGCCACCTTGATGATAATTGATTTGACGTTTTTCCCCAAATGCTTGCGGTAATAGGTCTGCATTATGGGGTCTGTCCTGATGGCCTGCCACGATGCCTCTATAAAGTAACTTCGCATCAATCTATGGGCGCGCACCGTGATTCCCGTGCTCTTTTGGTTGTCCCCACTTTGGTGGATGCCCGGTGCCAGACCAGCATAGCCCGCCAGATGTTTTATGCTGTTAAAGCGTCGCAGATCGCCAAGCTTGCAGATAATACCACAGGCTACTATACCGCCTATGCCCGGTATACTCTTTAAAAGATAATAATCCTTCTTGTAATGCTTGCGGCAATAGGCGCGTATCTTTGTGGAGACATCACGCAGTTCCTGATCTATGAACCTGAAGCTTCGCATTCTGCTATCCAGTGTCTCACGGGCCGGAGGATATTTAAAAGTTACCTCGTCTATCCAAGCACGGAATTTATGGCTCCAATGGTCGTTGTCAAATTGTTCGGGAATAGCAATGCCAAAATACAACAGCTGCATTTTTATAAAGCTCTTTACGCGCCTGAAATCCTTGACCAGATCGTTTCTCCTTCTGAAAAGACTGCGCAATTGCTCCCGCTCCATATCAGGAACGTGAATGCCGTCGAGCCTCCCATCTTTAAGCTCCCTGCTTATCAGCTGGGCATCTATTTTATCTGTCTTGGTAAAACGTTCCTTTCCCTTACGGTGGATATCGGCAGGATTGACCACCAGGGAAGTCCAACCATAGGTTTCAAAACTACGGTGGGCGTAATAGCCGCAACAGCCAGCTTCATAAGCTGTAGTAACCCGGTGGTCGGGAAAATGTTTGGCTACATACCCGTACAATACTTCAGGCTTTGGGGCATAGCAAATGACTTGCCGCCAAACAGGTCGGTGGCGCAATGGATTTTCCAGCTCCGCTTGTGAATGTCGATGCCAATGTATAACTTTGGTTGGGCAGTGAGTTCTAATTTCATATCTTATTGTTTTGGTGAACTTTAAAGATACGAGACTCGCTGCTTTTTCATAGATGCTATAAGCCATTGCTTGATCTATGCGCATCTTGAAAATTCCTGCGGAATTTCCAAGCGCAGTTTTTTGTTTGGCGAGTTTCGGGAAAGCCCACGCAGCGGCTCATACACAAAACGTTGTAAAACATTAGGTACGGTAAAGGGACATAGTTTACGCTTTTAAGATTGATCGGGATTCCGCAATAATGAAATTTTTCAAAAAATGTCCCCTCCTAATTAATAGGTAATAGGACCTGTTTAAGCATTAATCTACCACCCCAAAATAAAAATCCCTCACGGAAATCCGTAAGGGATGAAAATAGAACGACATATTCTCCCCAAAATATGTGTTGTACTATTTGTTGAACAAATGTAGCGGTGTAGCTTTTAGTTTTATTACGGTATTCCGTAAAGTGCGAAAAGAGTTTTCTTCTCTTTTCTGAATTTGAAGGGGGATGGGAGGCTCGTTTAAATGAGTCCTAAGTCTTTTACGATGGCAATCAGATGGGTAACATTGTTTGCCTTAAAATAATCTGTTAGTTTACTGATCTTTTTTTCAATAGAACTAAGGCTGGAAGGTGTAACATTTTTAGCTATAAAATGAATACTGATCTCTTTCTGCGAGAGGCCTTCCGATAAAAGTTGAAGGATTTCGATATCGTAATCACTAATCTCAACCGACTGTTTTCTACTGAGGGCATTTTCTACTTGGGGGGAAAGATATTTTTTGCCATTAAAAACTTCCCGAATTGCCTGGGAAATTTGTTCCAAACCTTGCCTTCCCTTACATACATAGGCATCCAGACTATGGTCTAACATAAGGGTTCTAATTTTTTGCAATTTATCTTCTACAGAATAGACAATTATTTTGAGTTGAGGATGTTTTTGTTTTAAGGCACTGATTAAGGTTTCTCCAGACGGATATATTTGCTTGCGATGATCGGCTACAAAAGAGAGGTCGGTTATCAGTAATTCAAAAGGAGCCTTATCAAGAACGGCTTTCTCTATTTGTAAAAAAGCATCATCACAATAGGCAACTTGGGTAACATTTGTAATATTTAAAGCTGATAGTACAGTTACTATACCTTGATTTATGCAATCTAAATCATCAGAGACTAATACCTTGTTAAACATACTCATACAATAATTTTTGACTTAAATCCTTTACCTGGTTCAGAATCAAAAGTAATTGTTCCGTTAATTGTATGAATACGGTTTTCCGCATTTTGAAGACCATTTTTGTTTTTTAAGGTGCAACCTACGCCATTATCGGAATATTCAATAGTTAGTTTTTTGCCATTTTGCTGAAAGGTGAGTACCACCACTGAAGCTTCACTATATTTCTTCATATTGGTCATTAACTCCTGTAGCACTCTATAAATTGCGGTTCTTTTAATTTCTGAAATTCCGTCCCACTCTATTTTTGCGATGTTACGAGTAACTATGCTAACTTTTTCATTCTGATAATTTAAAAGTAAATCTTGAAGTAGTTCGCTGAAGTTAGAGCCTATTTCAATCGCGCTGTTTTCTTTAGAAATATCGCGGGTTTTGTTATAAATATTTTCCAGGTCGTCCAGCAGCTTTTCATTGTCGGCATTTTTTCCTTGAATTTTCGCCATAAGTTGATATACATCGTTGGCTACTTCATCGTGCACTTTTTTTGAAATACGGGTTTCTGTATTGTACACCTGTTGGATTTTTTCCTTTTTATGCCTAATCCTTAAGAGCCAAATAATAAAAACGGCCAAAATTGAAATGAATATTCCGAGCGTCATATATAATATCTTTTGGCTCTTTTCCTTTTCTCGAAGCAGCTGTGCGGCCAAGGTGTTTTTTTGCTCTTTCTTTACGTTATATTTTAAAAAGGCATTTTTGTTTTGGGCCAATTGTTTTTGGTTTTCGATACTATCTGAAAGTTTTATAAACTCGTCTATTTTTGGCTCATCAACCATGATTGCAAATAGGGATAGCGCATCTTTTAGATATGTAAGGCTATTTATGCTTTTTGCGGCATTGTAAGCTTTGTTGGCAAAAGATTGCGCCAACTGTTTATTATCTCTTTCCCAATAAAAGAGTGCCAAATTCTTATTGCTCGAATAAAGTCCCATTATATCGTTCAAACTGTCCCTAATTTGGAGGGATCTACTTAGATTTGAGAGAGCGTCGGGCATATTTAATTTGGCTTGTACGTAGCCTAAATTGTCTAAAACCATCGCTAGCTGAAAGGGATATTTCTTGGTTTTCTTTTTTAAAATGGATTCAAGTAATTTTAAAGACTCTTCATAGTTTTCGGCATCTTTGTAGATGGTAGCCTTATTGTTAAGAAGCGTCAAGCTATCTGCCGATGTTCTTGAAAATTTCAAGGCCAAATTATAGGCTTCTAGAGCTTTGTCTGGCTGATCGGAAGCTCTATATATTTTTCCCAATTGGTTATACAGACCTTTGCGCGATTCGATTAGGGTATCTGTTTTTGGGGAATTGTCTATAAGAGCCAAGGCGCGGACAAGAGCATTTTCACTATTGTATGTATTTCCAATTTCGTATTCCCCAATGCCTATCATTCTAAAAGCGTTAATGGCTTCGTATCGCTTATTTTTCAATAAAAAAAATTCAGATTGGGCGGTATAAAATTTTATGGCCAAAGGAATGTCTGAGCTTTCCGCTGGGTGCAACATCTTGTTGTAGTAATAGTATGAACTATCTTTTTGTTGCGAATAGCTAGTATTGCCCAGAATTAAAAGGACGGCCAAAAAAAAGAGGAATGAAAAGCTGTGTACATTCATGCCCCGAAAATACTAACAAATTGTCTAAAATCTATTCTTATCCATTCCTTTCAATTATTCAATTTGTCAATATCTTTGTTATATGACAATCCTCTCGCAATCGAAGAATATTCCCATCATCAAAATAGACCTTTCACTCTTTAATATTGAAGGCTACGAACTATTCTTAAAACGGGAAGATTTAATCCATCCATTTGTTTCGGGCAATAAATTCAGAAAATTAAAATACAATCTACAGGCCGCGAAGGAAGCGGATAAAACTACGCTTTTAACCTTTGGGGGTGCTTTTTCAAACCATATTGCAGCGGTTGCTGCAGCAGGAAAAGAATTCGGGTTTAAAACCATCGGGATTATTCGCGGGGAAGAACTTGAGAGCAGAATTGCTGATAACGCGACCCTCAACTTTGCCAAAAATTGTGGGATGCAACTTCATTTTATTTCGCGGGAAGCGTATAGAAAGAAAGAAGAATTGGATTTTCTTGAAAATCTAAAAACACAATACGGCGATTTTTATCTGCTGCCCGAAGGTGGAACGAACAAACTGGCGGTAAAAGGTTGCGAAGAAATTTTAGGCGAAGATAATTTTTTGGCAGATTATATTTGCGTTTCCGTAGGCACGGGCGGCACTATGGCTGGCTTGGTTAAAGCTTCAAATGAAAATCAAAAAGTATTAGGATTTTCAGCATTAAAAGGTAGTTTTCAGACTTCAGAAATTTCAAAATATACGGCTAAAACAAATTTCGAAATCACCGATTCCTATTGTTTTGGCGGCTACGGTAAAATAGATATTGAATTGGTTCGTTTTATAAATAAGTTCAAAGAAAAAACAAATATTCCTTTAGATCCCGTCTATACTGGAAAAATGATGTACGGCATTATGGATCTTCTAAAAAAGGGATATTTCAAAGAAAATAGCCGTATTTTTGCCGTCCATACTGGCGGATTACAGGGCATAAGCGGTATGAACCAAAAATTGAAAAAGAAAAACCTACCTATAATTGAATAACATGATTGGCAGAATAACTTTCCTTCTTCTTATATGTATTGTTTGTTTTAGCAGTTGCAAATCGAAAAAAACGGCTACAAAGTATAAAAAACAACCTACTACCGAACGTGTGGTTCGCGTAAACCAAACGGTTAAGGAGAAAGATACCAAAGCCGAAGAACCAAAAGTAGTCGTAGTGCCTGTAAATATTCCATATAGCGAGCGGGTAGCAAATTATATCAAGGAATTTAGCGGGATTGCAATGGAAGATACGGCATACCTGCAAGCATTACCTTAGCGCAGGGAATTTTGGAAAGTGGCGCCGGTGCGGGTGAACTTACCCTAAAGGCGAACAACCATTTTGGCATTAAATGCCATACTACCTGGGAAGGCGATACGGTTTATCACGATGACGATGAAAAGGGGGAATGTTTTAGAAAATACACCGACCCAAAATATTC
This sequence comes from uncultured Aequorivita sp., assembly GCA_963974165.1. Classification (GTDB taxonomy): domain Bacteria; phylum Bacteroidota; class Bacteroidia; order Flavobacteriales; family Flavobacteriaceae; genus Aequorivita. The sequence goes on along the minus strand of CAXBDO010000097.1, from coordinate 1,109 downwards.
CTATAGAGATCACTCCCTATTTTTAACCCAACGCAGCCGATATCAAGATCTGTTCAAACTTAGAAAAGACGATTATGTAGGATGGGCAAGGGGGCTTCGCAAGGCTGGTTATGCCACCGATCCAAAATATCCAGAAAAACTTATTAGCATTGTGGAGCGCTATAGCTTAGATCAATACGACAATCAAGTTTTGGGCAAACGGGTAACTGTTGCTGATGTAGACGATTCCAAAATTGGTACCTATTCCGTAAAACCCGGCGATACCCTTTATAGCATTTCAAAACGTTTTAATCTTACCGTTGAAACGCTTAAGCAATACAACGGTTTAAAAAATAATGACCTGTCTATCGGGCAAGTGTTGTATCTGCATCCCATAAAAAATCGATAAATATTGAGTTTTTGCTGAAGAGGCAAATTTCAGGGTATCGATTTCTTCATTTTCCAAAAATTAATCTTATTACGAATTCCATAAATCTTACAATGAAATACCAAAGAAGTAGTGCTCTTTTCCAAGAAGCCCAAAAAGTAATTCCAGGGGGCGTTAATTCGCCGGTTCGCGCTTTTAAAGCCGTTGGCGGCGACCCGATTTTTGTTGAAAAGGCGAAAGGGGCATATATCTACGATGTTGACGGCAACAAATTGATAGATTATATTAATTCTGGGGGCCCAATGATTTTGGGCCACGCCTTTGAGCCTGTTGTGCAGGCTGTTACTGAAAAAGCCAAAAATGGCACTTCTTTCGGAATGCCTACTGAAATTGAAACCGAGATTGCGGCGCTAGCAGTTTCCATGGTTCCAAATATTGATAAAATTCGTTTTGTAAATAGCGGCACCGAAGCTTGTATGAGCGCAGTGAGGCTGGCACGCGGGTTTACAGGAAAAGATAAAATTATAAAATTTGCGGGCTGTTATCACGGCCATAGTGATTCATTTCTTATACAGGCCGGTAGTGGGGCCGTAACTTTTGGAACGCCTAATAGTCCTGGAGTTACCGAAGGCACAGCAAAAGATACTTTGTTGGCAGCCTTTAACGATTTAGCCAATGTTGAAGCGGTAATTGCAGCCAATAAAAATGAAATTGCCTGTATAATTTTAGAAGATCGGAAGAG